>DWUX01000097.1 GCA_019120545.1 Candidatus Blautia stercoripullorum
GTTTATAGTAAAGCACTGAATAATGTTTTCAGGACAGCCCCCTTTAGGTTCTGTCTGGAATCCTATGGCAGAATATGCTAGAATAGCACTGATATTAAAGAAAACATTGGTTTTGGTTTATGGAGGTTCTGAGTTAGAAATGGAAATATCAGCGACAGACCATCATACCTTGCATTCCCTGATGCTGGGAAAAGAGGTAAAAGTTACAGTGGACCGCCCAATGGGCAGCTTTCATCCCGAGCACAGGAAGTTGTATTATCCCGTCAATTATGGATATATAGAAGGGATCCTTGCTCCGGACGGGGAAGAACAGGATGTATATATCCTTGGAGTAGACCACCCGGTAAAGGAATTCAGGGGAAGGATCATAGGTATTGTATACAGGCAGGATGATATCGAAGAAAAATGGGTCGCAGCTCCCGAAGGTATGTCTTTTACCCGGGAACAGATCTGGGAGCAGGTAAAGTTTCAGGAACAGTATTTTCAATCAGACTTGATTTTGACGGAAGATGTAGAAAGGAAGGAATAAGAATGTCAGAGATTAAGGAAAACCCGGCCCGCCCGGAGGGAGAAGGCGGAGAAAAAATGCTGAAAAGAATGAATAAAAGCCACGAGCCTTTGAGAAACTTTGGATTTTCAAAACTTCCCTGGCGTCCGGATATGCGGATCCTGGATGCCGGCTGCGGGGGAGGGGCTGCTATTAAAGAGATGCTGAAGCGTTCTCCGGATAGTGTGATCGACGGCATTGATTATACCGAGGTAAGCGTCAGACAGTCTGAAGCACTGAATAAGGAGTATCTGGGAACCAGATGCCATATCTGCCAGGCAGATGTGATCCGGCTGCCTTTTTCGGAAAATACCTTTGATCTGGCAACTGCCATAGAAACTGTTTATTTCTGGCCCGATATAAAAGCTGGATTTAGAGAGATCCTGCGGGTCCTGAAACCTGCCGGAATTTTTGCAGTTCTCAATGAAGGAAGCGATCCGGATCTGTGCGACTGGCCGTCTGTAGATGGGTTTATGCAGATTTATCGGCCGGAAGAGCTGGAAGCCTGTATGCGAGAAGCAGGATTCAGGGAAATACAGATTTATCATGGACAGGGCCAGATGATCTGTGTGACCGGAAAGAAATGAAACAGAGCAGAAAATGCCGGGACAGTTGAATTTTCCGGTGTTTTATAGTATATTAGTAGCACCGAGAAAAATAAAATAGGAGAAAATAGAAATGAAAAAAACAGCATTAGTCATTATGGCGGCAGGTCTTGGCAGCCGTTTTGGCAAAGGAATCAAACAGCTGGCTAAGGTAGGACCTCAGGGTGAAATCATTATGGAATACTCCATTCATGATGCGTTAGAAGCGGGATTTAATAAAGTAGTTTTTATCATCCGCAAAGATATTGAAAAAGAATTCAAAGAGATCATTGGTGATAAAATAGAAAAAATCACAGAAGTAGCTTATGTATATCAGGATCTGAAGGATCTGCCGGAGGGATTTACCTGCCCTGAAGACAGAACAAAGCCATGGGGAACCGGTCAGGCTGTTCTGGCGGCTAAGAAGGCGGTTGAGGAGCCTTTCCTGGTGATTAATGCAGATGACTATTATGGTAAGGAAGCTTTTGGAAAAATCCATGACTATTTAGTGGAAGAGAAAAAAAGCGGAGAAAAAATGGATATCTGCATGGCCGGATTTATTTTGGAAAATACCCTTAGCGACAACGGAGGGGTGACCAGAGGAGTCTGTACATTGAGCCAGGACAGAAAACTGGTGGGTATTACCGAAACATACAATATTCAGAAAACAGAGCAGGGGCCGGCTGCAGTAGACGAGGAGACAGGTGAAAAACAGTATCTGGATCCGCAGACGTTGGTTTCCATGAATATGTGGGGATTCCAGCCGGAATTTATGGATGTGCTGGAAAAATGTTTTGGGGAATTTTTAGCAGGAGTAAAACCTGGAGATATTAAAAAAGAATATCTTCTTCCCGGTGTTGTGGATCAGATGATCAAAGAAGGAAAGGCAGAAGTTTCTGTTCTGAAAACACATGACACCTGGTTTGGTGTGACTTATCAGGAAGATAAAGAAGCAGTTATGAAATCTTTCAGAGAACTGGAGAAAGCGGGAGTATATACACATCCCCTTTTTCCGGAGAGATAAAGGAAATCAGAATTTATAACACCATGGGGGCAAAGTGGTTTTGCCCCCCAATTCTAATGTAAAGGAGTCAGTTATGGGTAAGTATTTTGGAACAGACGGCTCCCGAGGGGAAGCAAATGTAAATTTAACAGTAGAGCATGCTTTTAAAGTTGGACGCTTTCTTGGATGGTATTTTGGAAAAGACCATAAGGCTCAGATTGTTATTGGCAAGGATACCAGAAGGAGCAGCTATATGTTTGAGTATTCTCTGGTAGCAGGCCTTACCGCCTCTGGAGCAGATGTATTCCTCCTTCATGTGACGACGACTCCCAGTGTTTCTTATGTAGTGAGAACAGAAAATTTTGACTGCGGTATCATGATTTCCGCCAGCCATAATCCCTTTTATGATAATGGTATTAAGATCATTAACGGGAATGGACAGAAAATGGAAGCAGATGTGGAGGCGCAGATTGAAGCATATATAGATGGAGAAATCCCGGAGCTGCCTTTGGCAAAAAGAGAAAATATCGGCCGGACCGTAGATTTTTCAGCTGGAAGAAACCGTTATATCGGCTATCTGATCTCTATTCCGACCCGGGCATTTAAAAATTTCCGTGTAGGTCTGGATTGTGCCAACGGAAGTGCTTCGGCTATTGCCAAAAGTGTTTTTGATGCTTTAGGAGCAAAAACTTATGTGATCCATAATGAACCGGACGGAACGAATATTAATACAAATTGTGGTTCCACCCATATTGAAGAACTTAAAAATTTTGTAAAAGAAAAACAGCTGGATGTGGGATTCGCTTACGACGGAGATGCTGACAGATGTATTGCTGTGGATGATCAGGGAAATGAGGTCAATGGAGATCTGATCTTATATGTCTGCGGCAAATATATGAAAGAGCAGGGACAGCTGAACAATAATACCATTGTTACCACAGTAATGTCTAACCTGGGACTCTATAAGGCTCTTGAAAGAGAAGGTATCTCCTATGAGCAGACTGCTGTAGGAGATAAATATGTCTGTGAAAATATGATGGCTAACGGCCATTCTATTGGAGGAGAGCAGTCAGGACATATTATCTTCTCAAAACATGCGACTACCGGAGATGGAATTCTTACTTCTTTGAAGCTTATGGAAGTGATTATTGAAAAGAAAGTTCCCCTCAGTACGCTGACGAGAGAAGTAAAGATTTATCCGCAGGTATTAAAGAATGTTAAAGTTTATGACAAAAAACAGGCAAGAGAGAATCCGAAGGTGACAGAAGCTATACAGAGAGTAGAGACTGCTCTTGGTACTGATGGAAGGATCCTGGTGCGGGAGAGTGGGACAGAACCCCTTATCAGAGTGATGGTAGAAGCGTCTACAGATCAGATCTGTGAAGAATATGCTCAGCAGGTAGTGGATGCCATGGAGGCTGAAAATCTGATCCTTCGGTGAGAGAAACGGAGATGTACAGGTGAGAAAAAGAGTCTTTGCAGGGATAGGGATGATGCTGTGCTTTTTGGGAGGCTGCAGTCATACGCCTACTTCATATGAGATAGGAATAAAAAATCTGGAAGAAAAGAATTATACAGAGGCTATAGAGAATTTCCAGGATGCAGTGGAGGCCGAAGACCATACTGCTGAATCCTGGCGGGGGATTGGCGTAGCCTGGACAGAAAAGGAAGTTTACGATAAAGCGCAGGAAGCTTTTGAGGCGGCACTGGACCAGGTCAGAAGTTCTGATCAGTCGATGAAGAGGGATATTTTTCTTTATCTGGCAGATGCCCAATATCATCAGAAAGACTATAAAGGTTGTCTGGAAACCTGCAATACTCTTCTGGAAGACAGCAGGGAAAAGGATGGCTTTTTCCTGAGAGGAAGCGCATATCTGCAATTAAAAGAGTATAACCAGGCGGAAAAAGACTTTTCCAGGGTTATAGAAGACTCTGAAGACTATCAGGATTATTTGGATATTTACATGGTATACAGAGACTGCGGATTAAATGCAGACGGCAGCGTATATTTAGAAAAGGCGGCAGAGATCAAGCCCGGAGACGGAGAAGATTATTATCAGCGGGGAAGGGTATACTATTATCTGGGGGATTATGAAAATGCCGAAAAAGATCTGGAAAGGGCAACAGAAAAGGATTATCCTATGGCGCAGATCTATTTAGGCAAAGTTTATCTCACTACAGGGGATGCAGAAAAAGCCCGGGAAACCTATGAGCAGTGTCTGGATGCAGAGGATCTGAAAGCAGAGGCATACAATGGCCTGGCTTACTGCAGTATTCAGGAAGAAGATTATGAATCGGCATTGTCATATGTTCAGGAAGGACTGAAAGAGGAAGACAGCGATGAGCAGCCGGCTCTTCTGTTTAATGAAATTATTATTTATGAAAAAATGGCGGACTATGATTCGGCGAAAGAAAAGATTAATGAGTATCTGGAATTATATCCGGGAGATATAAATGCTGTAAGAGAAAATTATCTGTTAGAGACGAGATAAGAAGCTGCCTTGAGAAATACAGAAGCTGTCCAAGTTGTTTCTCAAGGCGGCTTTGTCTGGTTATAGGAGAATTTATGGAATTATATGAATTAAAAGAAGAAGCAGAAAGAGTGATTCTGGTGGGAGTGGCCACCAGAGAAAATGAAGATATACAGGATTCTCTGGATGAACTGGAAGAACTGGTGGAAACTGCCGGAGCGGAGACTGTGGGAAGAGTGGTACAGAGCCGGGAAGGAATCCACCCCGGTTATTATGTAGGATCTGGAAAACTGGAAGAAATCCAGATGGCTGTCCGGGCTCTGGATGCTACGGGGATTGTATGTGATGATGAGCTGTCTCCTTCTCAGATAAATAATCTGGAAAGAGAGCTGGAATGTAAAGTTATGGACAGAACAGTGGTGATCCTGGATATATTTGCAAGACGCGCCAGGACCAGTGAAGGGAAAATACAGGTAGAATTGGCCCAGCTGCGATATCGGGCTGCCAGACTGACAGGGCTTGGCACATCTCTGTCCAGACTTGGTGGAGGGATTGGCACCAGAGGACCCGGAGAGAAAAAATTGGAAATGGACAGACGTCTTATTAAAACCCGAATTTCTCAGCTGAAGAGGGAACTGGAACAGGTGAAAAGACACCGGGAACTTCTTCGGGAAGGAAGGCGCAAAGACTGCCTTATGACAGGAGCCATTGTAGGATACACAAATGCAGGAAAGTCAACCCTTCTGAATACTTTGACTCATGCAGGGGTACTGGAAGAGGATAAACTTTTTGCAACTCTGGACCCTACTACCAGAGCTTTGGAACTTCCGGGAAAGCAGAAGATTTATCTTACTGATACAGTGGGATTTATACGTAAGCTGCCCCATAATTTAATTGAGGCATTTAAGAGTACTCTGGAAGAGGCAAAATATGCAGATGTGATCATTCATGTTGTAGATGCTTCAAATCCTCAGATGGATGAACAGATGTTCGTAGTATATCAGACACTTAAAGAACTGGGAGTTCAGAATAAGAAAGTAGTCACTCTTTTTAATAAACAGGATAAAGTTTCAGGGGAGCAGGTATTCAGGGATTTTCAGGCAGACTATGTGCTGAAGATTTCTGCAAAAACAGGGGAAGGCCTGGAAGAATTTAAACAGGTTATGGAGAAAATCCTCACAGAAAACCAGATTTACCTGGAAAGAAATTATGGCTATCAGGAAGCTGGAAAGATTCAACTGATCCGGAAATACGGACAGCTTCTGTCAGAAGAATATACTCCCCAGGGAATCTACGTGAAAGCCAGAGTCCCTGCCAGTATTTATGGGAAAATTGAAGAAGACAGGAAGATATAAAAGAAAAAACCGATGAGGGGTGCGATTCTCATCGGTTTTTTCTCTATCAAAACTTAGAAGCTGGCTTATATTCAGGATGAAAGATTATTTATTGTTATTTTTTACTTCCATCATTTTCATAGCGCGGACTTTTAATGGCAGTCCAAAAAGGGTGATAAATCCATCCGCATCATGATGGTCATACAAATCCCCTGTTGTGAAGGAGGCAAGAGATTCGTTGTACAGGCTGTAAGGAGAAGTGGTGCCTGCTTTAATGATATTGCCCTTATATAATTTTAATTTTACTTCGCCGGTCACATATTTCTGAGTAGATTCCACAAATGCCTGGATAGCTTCCCTAAGGGGAGTAAACCATTTTCCTTCATATACTACCTGTGCAAGCTGGCTTCCTAATTTTTTCTTTGCTTCCATGGTATCTCTGTCTAAGATCAGTTCTTCCAGCTGGTCATGAGCTTCCATAAGAATAGTTCCTCCCGGAGTCTCATAAACACCTCTGGATTTCATCCCAACTACACGGTTTTCTACGATATCAATAATGCCGATTCCGTTTTCTCCGCCTAAACGGTTCAGCTCTGTGATGATCTCGGATACTTTCATGGCTTTTCCATTTAAGGTTTTAGGAACGCCTGCTTCAAAAGTCATGGTGATTTCAGTTTCTTTGTCAGGAGCCTTTTCCGGTGTTACACTTAATACCAGAAGGTTGTCATAGTTTGGCTCCTGAGAAGGATCTTCCAGTTCCAGTCCTTCATGGCTGATATGCCACAGGTTTCTGTCACGGCTGTAGCTGTGGCTGGCATCAAAAGGAAGATCGATGCCGTGAGCTTTACAGAATGCGATTTCATCTTCTCTGGACTGCATAGTCCATACGTCTGTCATACGCCAGGGTGCGATGATCTTAATATCTGGAGCTAATGCTTTGATGCTTAATTCAAAACGAATCTGGTCATTGCCTTTTCCTGTAGCACCGTGACAAATAGCCACAGCCCCTTCTTTTCTGGCAATCTCTACCAGTTTTTTTGCGATTCCCGGACGGGCCATGGAGGTACCCAGGAGATATTTGTGCTCATAAACTGCTCCTGCCTGGACACATGGCATAATGTAGTCTTCACAGAATTCATCTACGATATCTTCTATATATAATTTAGAGGCGCCGGAAAGTTTCGCACGCTCATCCAATCCTTCCAACTCTGCGCCCTGTCCGCAGTTTACACAGCAGCAGATCACATCGTAATCAAAGTTTTCTTTTAACCAGGGAATTAAAGCGGTGGTATCAAGACCGCCGGAATATGCTAAAACAACTTTTTCTTTCATAAGATATCCTCCTGAAAATCTATAAAATATTCATTTTGTTCCGTTGCTATTGGTACTATACAACAATTATTATAATTATGCAATAGAAAATTATAAAAAAATAAAAAGTTTTCTTTATGACAGAGAGTTATATTTGATATTAATCTGTGATATGGCTAAATAAAAATAAGAAATTAGACAGACGAAAATGGAGCGGAAATTTAAAATAACACTTGCATATATATAAAGAGCGATGTATAATTATTCAATATTTCGGATGAAATATGCATAAATTCCGCTTGCATGAGCAGGAGAACAGGAGTATTATGGACACAGACAACTGCCGGACAGAGATTTTGTACACTATGGCAGAAATGAAAAGGAAATGAGGACAGAAGCATGATAAAAGCAGGGATTATCGGAGCCACCGGATATGCGGGAGGAGAATTAGTACGTCTTCTTCTGGGCCATAAAAATGCAGAGATTAAATGGTATGGTTCCAAAAGCTATATTGATAAAAAATACTATGAAGTATACCAGAATATGTTTGAACTTGTGGAAGACACTTGTCTGGATGATAACATGGAAGAACTGGCGGACCAGGTAGATGTGATTTTTACAGCTACGCCCCAGGGCCTGTGCGCATCTATGGTAAATGAGGACATCCTTTCAAAGGTAAAAATCATAGATTTAAGCGCGGATTTCCGTATTAAAGATGTAAAGGTTTATGAAGAATGGTATAAAATTTCTCACAAAGCGCCGCAGTTTATACCAGAAGCCGTATATGGCCTGTGCGAGATCAACAGAGAAGCAGTAAAAAAAGCCAGGCTTGTGGCAAATCCAGGATGTTATACCACATGCAGCATCCTTACCTGTTATCCTTTAGTTAAGGAAGGGATCATCGATCCGGACACCCTGATCATTGACGCAAAATCCGGCACTTCAGGAGCCGGCCGGGGCGCTAAAGTAGACAACCTTTTCTGCGAAGTAAATGAAAATATGAAAGCTTACAGTGTTGGAAATCATAGACATACTCCTGAAATTGAGGAGCAGCTGGGCTACGCAGCCGGGAAGAAGCTTACTTTAAGCTTTACTCCTCATCTGGTGCCTATGAACAGAGGAATTTTAGCCACTGCATATGCTTCTCTGACAAAAACAGTATCTTATGAAGAAGTTAAAGCGATATATGATAAGTATTATAAGACAGAGAAATTTATCCGTGTATTAGACAGAGATCTTTATCCTCAGACAAAATGGGTAGAAGGAAGCAATTATGTGGATATCAATTTTAAGATCGATCCAAGGACCAATCGGATCATTATGATGGGAGCCATTGACAATCTGGTAAAAGGAGCTGCGGGACAGGCAGTGCAGAATATGAACCTTATGTTTGGAGAGGAAGAAGACCAGGGCCTTCAGCTGGTTCCAATGTTCCCATAAAAGCTAAGAGGAGAGAGGAGAAGAGAAAATGGAAGATAAAATTCATGTAATAGATGGAGGAGTAACGGCTGCCCGGGGATTTCAGGCAGCAGGACTTGCCGCCGGGATCAAAAAAGGCGGGAAAAAGGATATGGCTATGATTTACAGTGAGAAACCTTGTGTCTGTGCAGGTACTTTTACTACGAATGTGGTAAAGGCGGCTCCGGTAAAATGGGATCAAAAAGTGGTAGAAGAGTCTTCCTCTGCACAGGCAGTAGTATGCAATAGCGGAATTGCAAATGCCTGTACAGGTCAGGAGGGATACAATGCCTGCAGATCAACAGCTCAGGCGGCGGCTCAGGCGCTGGGGATTCCTGCTGACAGTGTATTGGTAGCTTCTACAGGGGTGATCGGACAGCAGCTTCCTGTGCCAACTCTGGAGGAAGGGGTTAAGAATCTGGCACCGCTTCTGATGGGAACACGAGAGGCAGGAGCTCTGGCTGCAGAAGCGATTATGACTACAGATACTGTGAAAAAGGAAGCGGCCGTGGAGATAGAGCTTTCCGGAAAGAAAGTTACTATAGGAGGTATGTGCAAAGGATCAGGAATGATCCATCCGAATATGTGTACCATGCTTTCTTTTATCACTACAGATGCAGAGATTGACAAAGCTCTCCTGAAGGAAGCATTAAAGGAAAGTGTACAGGACTCCTATAATATGATTTCTGTAGACGGAGATACTTCTACAAATGATACAGTCCTTGTTCTGGCAAACGGACTGGCAGGAAATCCTAAGATTACAGAAAAAAAACAGGATTATGAAGTGTTCAAGAAAGCTTTGGATTATGTGAATAAGACGTTAGCCCAGAAGATTGCCGGAGACGGAGAAGGGGCTACAGCTCTCTTTGAAGTCAAAGTGATAGGCGCTCAGACGAAAGAACAGGCAGTGACTCTCAGCAAATCTGTGATCACATCTAATCTGACCAAAGCCGCTATTTTCGGACACGATGCGAACTGGGGCAGGATCCTTTGCGCCATGGGTTATTCAGGCGCTCAGTTTGACCCGGAAAAGGTGGATCTGATATTCGAGAGCAAAGCCGGAAAGATACAGATCATGAAAGACGGTATTGGAACAGATTACAGCGAGGAAGAGGCTACAAAGATTTTGTCTGAGGATAAGGTAACTGTGATCGCGGATATTAAAATGGGTGAGGAGACAGCTACTGCCTGGGGCTGCGATCTGACCTATGATTATGTGAAAATAAATGCGGATTACCGCTCATAAGGGGGAAA
>DWUX01000098.1 GCA_019120545.1 Candidatus Blautia stercoripullorum
AGGATGAAGAGGACGAAGAAGAATAAAAAAATATAAAAATTTTTCAGGATACCCCTTTTTTTGAAGAAACCTTACGTATTCTATGAATACAAGAAAAAGAAAAAAAGGCCGAAGGCCATAAATGAAAGGAGCATCTATTATGAAAATGAGAAAAATTTTATTAGGAGCACTTACGACTTTTACTTTAGCAGCGTCTGTATTTATTACAGGCTGCGGCAGCCAGGACGCGGGAGGCTCTTTGCCCCCTGCAGAAGAAAGCCAGACAGAAATTCAGACAGAGACGGTCGGAAAAGAAACGGCGGCCTTGGCAGAAAAAGGAATCATTACTTTAAGTGTGAATCCGGAGATCAGCATTGAGTACGACGAAAATGGAATGGTTACAAATTTGACAGGCAATAATGTAGACGGAGAGGGAATCGTAGCCGCATGCCAGGATTATCAGGGCAAGGACTGCAGCACTGTGCTGGAAGAACTGATAAACAGGATCCATGAAGCCGGATATTTTGTAGATGAAATAGACGGACATAAGAAGAATATCGTGATCCAGATGGAGCCGGGTTCTGTCCTTCCAGATGACGATTTCCTGGAGACTATCAGCCGGGATACCCGGGAAGCAGTGGCAGGTCTGGAGCTTACTTCCGGCATTGTGACTATTGACGAGGATGACTATGATGAAAGCTACGCCAGAAATGGAAATCCATCTCCTTATATCACTCTGGAAAAGGCAAAAGAAATCGCTCTGACCCAGGCTCAGGTCTCTGAGACAGAGGCGGTTTTTGAAGACCGGGAATTTGATTTTGATGACGGAATCGCAATTTACGAACTGGAATTTACCGCGCAAGGCAATGAATACGAGTATGACGTCCATGCAGTGACAGGAAAAATCTTAAAGGCAGAACATCATATAAAGGGCCAGAACGCAGGAGATACAGACTATGGCCCGGGCAATGATGGAATTACAGATTATAGTGATACAGACTACGGCCCGGACAACGACGGCGTGACAGATTATGGAAACTCTGACTATGGTCCCAACAATGACGGCGTGACGAATTACGACGATAACGGAACCACCAACTATGACGACGGCGGAAATACTAATTACGACGACAACGGAACCACCAACTATGACGACGGCGGAGATACCAACTACGACGACAACGGGACTACCGACTATGATGACGGAAACAGCGGCTATGAGGATTAGGCCATGGAAATATCCGGCTATGCGCCATGAGTTTAAGCACCAGATCAGCCCGGGGGAGGATCTGGTGCTTTCCCAGAGACTGAGAAAACTATTTCCCCATGATAAACATGGAGGGCCTGAAGGAAGCTACAGGATCACCAGTCTTTATTTTGATACCCCCTATGACAGCGCCTACCGGGAGAAGCTGGACGGGGTGGACAGAAGAGAAAAATTCCGGCTGAGATATTATGGCACAGATACTTCCTTTATACGTCTGGAGAAGAAATTTAAAGTAAAGGGACTTTGCGGAAAGAGGAGTATTCCGGTCACCAGGGAACAGACCAAGAGGCTTCTGGCAGGAGAATATGGATTCCTTCTGGAATCAGGGGAACCTTTGCTTATTGAGTTTTACAGCAAAATACAAGGGAAATGCCTTCGTCCCAAAACCATAGTCCGGTATGACAGAGAAGCTTTTACATATCCTCCGGGGAACGTAAGGATCACTCTGGACAGGAATCTTTACACAGGACTTGGAAACAGGAACTTTCTGGATCCGGATCTTCAGGGAATCAAAGCCATGGACTTCTGTACTGTGCTGGAAGTAAAATACGATGAATTTTTGCCGGAGCTGGTGCGTATGGCCGTGCAGGTGCCGGGGCGTCAGGCAGGGGCCTGTTCCAAATATGCTCTTTGCAGGCGGTTTGACTGATCCGGAGAGAGAGGAGAGTAAAGACGATGACCTTTCAGGATATATTTAAATCAAGCTTTCTGGAAAATATTACAGGGATTTCCCTTCTGGATATGGCCATTGCCCTGATCCTGGCCTTCCTGATGGGACTGTTCATTTTTTTTATCTATAAGAAAAGCTGCAGCAGCGTAATGTATTCTGCCAGCTTTGGGACTACCCTTATTGCCCTGGCTTTGATCACTACCATTTTGATCATGACCGTAGTCAGCAATGTGGTCCTTTCCCTTGGCATGGTAGGCGCGTTGTCCATTGTCCGTTTCCGCACTGCTATCAAGGAGCCTCTGGATATCGCCTTTTTATTCTGGAGCATAGCCGTAGGCATTATACTGGCAGCAGGGCTGATCCCTCTGGCAGTTTTGGGGAGTATTTTTATCGGGGCGGTGATCTTCCTGTTTTCCAATAAGAAGACCATGGACAGCCCCTATATACTGGTAATCCACTGCGAGGACCAGGAGACAGAAGAAAAGGCAAGAGCTTTTGTAGCTTCTCAGGTGAGCAGGATGAACCTGAAAAGCAAAAGTGTGGAGGCGGGCAGGACAGAACTGAACTATGAAGTACGGCTGAAGGAAGACTGCAGCGGATTTGTGAACCAGCTGGACGCTATGGAAGGAGTCACCCACTGCGTCCTGGTATCTTATAACGGAGATTATATGGGTTAAAATATGGTAAAGCATAAACATATTGACAGGATCTGTATCCTGGCCGCTGTCCTTGCAGTCCTCCTTACCCTGGCGCTGATGAAAGGGGAAGAGCTGGGAATCCCAAAGGCAAGTGCAAATCCGGGATACGCAGAGAGACTTTTCGATGACAGCCGGGTGCACAGTCTGGACATTCAGATGGAGGACTGGAAAGGCTTTCTGGAGAAGGCGGCAGAAGAAGAATACAGTTCCTGTACTGTGGAAATAGACGGGGAGGAATTCCGTCAGGTAGGGATCCGGGCAAAAGGGAACAATTCCCTGAGTCTTACAGAAGAATACGGCCTTTCCAGATACAGCCTGAAGCTGGAGTTCGACCACTTTGCAGAAGGAGGGAATTATTATGGCCTGGATAAATTTTCCCTGGACGCCTCCTTTCAGGACAACAGCTATATGAAAACCTGGGTCGCCTATGATATGATGCGGTTTATGGAAGTCCCCGCCCCTTTATGCAGCTATGTGTGGGTGACAGTAAACGGAGAGGACTGGGGGCTTTTCCTTGCTGTTGAAGAGCCGGAGGAAGCCTTTGCCAGAAGAAACTTCGGGAAAGACCACGGCAGTCTCTACAAGCCGGACTACAAAAGTCTTGATGCAGAAAATTACGATGTAGCTCTTAGGTATATAGATGAAGATCCGGACAGCTATCCTAATATCTTCGAAAACGCCAAGACTGCTATAGGTGAAGAGGACAAAGAACAGGTGGTAAAAGCCTTAAAGGTTCTTTCCACTGGAGAGGACCTGGAAGAGGCGGTGGATATAGATGAGGTGCTCCGGTATTTTACGGTGCAGGTTTTTGTGATGAACTGGGACAGCTATCTGGGATACACAGGACATAACTATTACCTTTATGAGGATAAGGGGATCCTTTCCATACTTCCCTGGGACTATAACCTGGCTTTCGGCACCTATGCCCTGGGGATGACAGACCCTATAAAAGACCCGGAGATCCTGATCAATTATCCCATTTATACTCCTGCAGAGGGAAGTGTGATGAAAAACAGGCCTCTTTACCATAATCTGATGAAGATTGACCAGTATTTTCAAAAATATCAGCAGTATTTTGACTACCTGATCTCCCAGTATTTTGAAAACGGAAGATTTCAGATTTTACTCCAGGAGACCCGGGAGATGATCGCTTTTTATGTGGAGAAAGACCCCACGGCCTTCTGCTCCTATGAGGACCATATGCTGGCGGCGGATACACTGGAACAGGTGTGTATGTTAAGAGCCGGGAGCGTCCGGGGCCAGCTGGAGGGAGAAATCCCCGCCACCATCCGGGGCCAGCAGGAAAACCCGGAAGCCAGGCTGGAGGCGGGACATATCATACTGGAAAACCTGGGGGATTTTGAGGATTTGGAGGAATCCAGGGAAAGACATAGAATCTTTCTTGACGGTCTCTGGAAATCAGAGTAAAATAATAGAAAATGTCTGAGCTGTCAGTGGTTCTGTCAGTAAAGCGTTCATAGAGAAAATACTGACCGGAAGAGAATCTGATGGAAAGAAAAAAGCTGTGTTTTTGGCCCAGGAGGCGGAAAGCAGACAGCTCTGTTTCGCATACCTAGTGCAAAAAGGGGCTGCCGCATTAAACATATATCAGGAATAGTTATTCATTTCACAGAAAATGGACAAGTATTCTCGATTTCGGTTTAGTGCGGCAGCCCTTTGTGTATGTTCAGACAAAGCAGAAGGGAGGAGAGACATGGATAAAGTCCAGTCAAGAATAGCGGTTATCGGAATTATTATTGAGGACAGAGGAATGGCAGGACAGGTGAACGAGCTGCTCCACAAGTATGGAGCCTATATTATCGGGAGAATGGGGATCCCCTATGAAAAAAAGCAGGTGAATATTATCAGCGTTGTCCTGGACGCCCCCTCTGACGTGATCAGCGCCCTTGCAGGCAAGCTGGGAAGGCTTCCGGGGGTCAGCTCCAAGGCCATCTATTCCAAAGAAAAACCTTTGGAAAATCCCGGGAAAAAGGACGGAGAATAACTATGGACCAGAAGATCAGGGAAGAGGTATTTCAGGCCTGTGCAGAGGATCTGTGCAGAGGCAGACATCTGAGCCGGGATCAGTGGAGGATCCTGCTGGAAGGCCGGACCAGGGAGAGGGCAGAACAAATGGCAAAAAAAGCCTCTGCCTTAAGAGACCGGATCTATGGAAAAAGGATTTTCATCCGGGGCCTGATAGAATTTACCAACTACTGCAGAAATGACTGCTACTACTGCGGCATCCGGAAAAGCAACAAAAAAGCTTCCAGATACCGGCTTTCCAAAGACGAGATCCTGGAATGCTGCAGGGCGGGATACCGGCTGGGGTTCCGTACCTTCGTCCTCCAGGGAGGAGAGGATCCCTATTACAATGACCAGAGGATCACAGAGCTGGTGAAAGAGATCCGGAAAGAATTTCCCCACTGTGCCATTACCCTGTCCATTGGAGAAAAAGAAAGAGAAAGCTATGAAGCCTTTAAAAAGGCAGGAGCGGACCGGTATCTTCTCCGCCATGAGACTGCCAATGAAGAACATTACAGGAAGCTTCACCCCAAAGAGCTGTCTCTTTCCCACAGGATCCGCTGCCTGGAAACCTTGAAAAGCCTGGAATATCAGACCGGCGCCGGCTTTATGACCGGCTCTCCGGGGCAGACTGTGGAAACTCTCATAGACGATCTGGAGTTTCTGGAAAGACTCCAGCCGGAGATGGCGGGCATCGGTCCCTTTATCCCCCACCACGACACCCCTTTTAAAGAGGAACCCCAGGGAGATCTGGAACTGACTCTCTACCTGCTGAGCCTGATACGCCTCCTGCTGCCAAGAGTCCTCCTTCCCGCTACCACAGCCCTGGGGACCATTGATCCCAGAGGAAGAGAGAAAGGGATCCTGGCAGGAGCAAATGTAGTAATGCCCAATCTATCCCCGGAAAACGTCCGGGAAAAATATCTCCTTTACGACAACAAGATCCACACAGGAAAAGAAGCCGCAGAATGCCTGGATCTCCTGAAAAAATCCATGAAAGAGATCGGCTACGAAATCGTAACAGACAGGGGAGATTTCTTAAGAAAATAAAAAAAATGAAGCTGCCCCATTAGGTATCCTTCAGGAATATTTATACATTTTACGCGAATTTGTCGAGCATGGCTTTGAGACCATAGGCTCAAAGCAGCGCAGACTGAGCAATAAAATGTATAAATA
>DWUX01000099.1 GCA_019120545.1 Candidatus Blautia stercoripullorum
GTTAACCGCAGTGTCGTTGGTTCGAGTCCAACAGGGGGAGTTGAAAACCTGTAAATGAAAGTTTACAGGTTTTATTTTTTTATTGATAAAAGAGGATAAGAATAATGATATATACAGTACTAAAATTAGAAGAAGATCTGGACTACGGATGTGAGGAGAAAGCCGAAGATCAGCCGGTTATGGCTGTAGTTACTCTCAGATCCGAAGCTGGAGAGGAAAGCACCCGGAAAATTCCGGACCGGCTCCTTTATGAGAGAGAGATTATCCAAGGAGACGAAGTAATCTTTGATGAAAATGATCAGATACAAAGATTAGGGCATATGCGTATTCAACTGAATATAACGGGAGATACAGAAAGATAAAAGAAACTCTCTGCAGAATCAGCGGTTTTGGCAGCAAAACAGGATTTTGCAGAGAGTTTTTCTGATTCAGGATACGTCATCCTCTTCCAAAAGAGGCAGGATCCTTTTCATAGATTGATCAAATTCTTCATCTGATGAATTATGGAACAGGATCAGGTCATGACCTGCATCTAATCGTTCCAGAGGCTGGGGAATAGTAAAATCCACAGTTTTAATATACTCATCCCAGTGTTCCAGTTTCCAGGTATCCCGATCAGAGTTCCGCCGGATCATTCTTTCATGGCAGACTTCCGGATCGGTGACTACCCAGATAATGACAAGCTTGGCACCTTTTGTGCGGAGCTTGGTACGGAAACGTTCCAGTGTCTCCTCATTATGAACTTCTTTGGTAAATGGGGCGTTGATCAGAACAATATCGTCGTATTCCAAGGCTTCTACTCCGATGTCTACAATGGTTTCGTACTCATAATCCCGGATATTTTTTTCAAAGAAGTCGGAACTGCGGTTTATTTCTTCACCTGCAGCTATAAAAACACGGTTGGACAGAGGGATAAGGGTATCTTTATCCAGATAAACTACATGCTTCAGATTTCTGGCAAGCTGTTTTGAAATATAGGTTTTTCCACAGGCAGGGGGAGATGTAACCAGAATCATTTTCTTCATTTGTTCAGATACCTCCTTTTTTAAAATCAGTATAAGTTTATAGAGGAAAGATTGTCAAGTTTTGTCTTCCATATGTCTGGTAAGCAGTGTCAGAAAGCGTTTCAGTACCGGATGATCATGACCATATTGATAATATATGCCAAAGGACACCTTGGGAAGACCGGTTATGGGAATGTAGCACAGACCGGGGTCTCTCGTATGGGGAATGTCAGGATAGAGGGTATAACCAATCTGAGCTTTTATAAGAGTAAAGGCACTTTCAATATTTTCTGTGATGAACCGCTGTTCTGGGGGAAGAGTCATAAAAATACTGTTCTGGATAGTAAAAACGGTATCAGAAAGCTGGCGGGGAGAACAAGTAATAAAGTTTCCGGCGAGCTGTTCTGGTGTAAGGGTTTCATATCTGGCCAAAGGGTGCTTTGGCGAGCAGACACAGGCCATATGGGCAGAAGAGAGTTCTCTGTACCATAGAGAAGAAGCATTCTGCTCATATTTTATGCCCAGAGCTGCCAGAAGCTGGGTATTTTCCACCATTCCCAGAATAGAAGGAAAAGGAATCAGTCGTATGGAAGGACGGAGGAGAGGAAATTCTCTGGAAAGATCTCTTAAAATAGGAGGGAAAAGGTTCATTTCCGTATAGTTATGACATCCCAGCTCAAAAGGGATAAAACGTTCATGTCTTCCCAGACGCTCTTTTGCAGAAATCGCGGTTTTCAGGATCAGCTGGGCGTCTGCAAAGAAGGAAATGCCTTCCTGAGTGAGCGCTACATTTTTACTTGTACGATTGAATAATTTAACGCCCAGTTCTTCTTCCAGAGTCTGGATCTGATGGCTGACTGCCGGCTGGGTGATTTTCAGCACCCGGGAGGCTTTGGAAAAATTCAGATGTTCTGCTACGGTAACGAAACATTCTAACTGCACAGTATTCATAAAATTTTCTCCTTGATATATAAAAAGAATCGATCATGTGCTATAAATTATCTTTATGAATTTTATCATCTTTTTCCAGCAGGTGCAAGAATGATAAAAATAAGAAAATAAAATAAGTATTTATAAAAGAAATTTATAGAATATAAGAATTTTGAATTTCACATTTTCCAAAATCTGCACTAGAATCATCTATGAACAAAAAAAATGAGGATACGAACTGTTCGGGTTTGAATCAATCCATGAATAAACTTACAGGAGGTGCTCAAAAGAATGACAGAAGATTTCAGAACAGAAGAGTTGCTCTTCATGACCAGAAAAATCGGTATGGATCTGACAACGCTGATAGAATTTTATTTAAAAAATGAAGATATGAGTGGAATTCAGGCCTATTTTATGGTGTATATCCTGAGACATCATCCGGAAGGGACATATCTTACAGATATTGCCCGGGAGACCGGGGTCTCCAAGTCAACTCTGTCAGCCCTGATAAAAAAGCTGAGAGAAAAAGGTTATCTTTATTTTCAGGAAAATCCTTGTGATGTCCGTAAAAAGACAGTGCTCCCTACTGAAAAACTGAAAACCGAAGGCAATGCCTTTTTGAAGAAGGCGGAAGAGATGGAAGATGAGATCTGCAGCGTGCTGAGTTGTCAGGAAAAAGTACAGCTGTTAGAGATGGAGCAGAAGCTGCTGGCTCAGCTGTCCAGGATGGAGCATGATGAAACAAAAAAAGACAGGAGGTTTATTTACCGTGAGAAAAGTTTTGCAACAGCTCAAACAGTATAAGCGGGAGACCTTTCTATGTATCGGTTTGACCGCCCTTGAAGTCATTATGGAA
>DWUX01000100.1 GCA_019120545.1 Candidatus Blautia stercoripullorum
GCTTTTGAAGGATAAACGGGATGAGCTGATGCGTCAGTTCCTGGATCTGGTAAGGGAGAATATGGCTCTCAGACAGAAGGTGGAGGCAGGGATCCTCTCTGCCAATAAGAACTTTGTCATTGCCAAAGCGGGAATGTCGGAGCAGATCCTGAATACGGCTCTTATGTCGCCAAAGCAGGAAGTATATCTGGAAGCCGGAAAGAAGAATGTTATGAGCGTGGACATCCCGGTGTTTAAGACCAGCACCAGGACCGCAGACGCCAACGACATTTATTCCTACGGATTTGCTTTTACTTCCGGTGATCTGGACGATGCGGTGAAGTCTCTGGCAGATATCCTTCCGGATATGCTCCGTCTGGCGGAAGTAGAGAAATCCTGCCAGCTTATGGCGGCAGAGATCGAAAAGACCAGAAGAAGGGTAAATGCCCTGGAGCATGTGATCATTCCGGAGACTCAGGAGAATATCAAATATATTACTATGAAGCTGGATGAGAATGAGAGAAGTACCCAGATCCGTCTGATGAAGGTGAAGGATATGATGCTGGAAGAGGCTCATCATTATAAAGAGAGAGAATACTAAAATTGATAAAATTTTGTCCGGACCCGAGATTGCAGGACTGGGACAAAGTGAAGGAGCTGTTGCATTAAAGTCGAGAATATTCTTAGTTAATGCGGCAGCTCTTTTTATCTAAAAAACATGTAGTAGGGACTTTGTTGGAAAGATTTCTTCACAGATGGAAAGTATTGAAGGTGTGGGGAGGGTGTGTTAATATAACAGAAAAGGTTCTGTAAACAGGAACAGGGAGCATTATCTCACAGAATGAGAGGATAGAATATGCCGATTACAAGAGTTGAGTTCGATAATTTTACTGTTTTTGACAATATGAAAATTCCATTTTGCACTGGCATTAATATTTTGCTGGGAGAGAATGGTCTGGGAAAAACACATATTATGAAAGTGCTGTATGCGGCTTGCCAGGCTTCAAAGCATGATGTCTCTTTTTCACAGAAAACCGTTATGGTATTCAGACCTGATCATTCGTCTATCGGACGTTTGGTAAATCGGAAGAAGAATGATAATAATACAGCAAGAGTTACTGTTGTTTCAGATATGACGAAGATCAGTATGACTTTTACCAACAGGACAAATAAATGGGACGCAAAAGTTACAGGCGAGCAGAGCTGGGAAAAGCAAATGTCAGATCTGACAAGTGTGTTTATTCCGGCGAAAGAAATCTTATCCAATGCATGGAATCTGGAATCAGCAGTAAAAATGGGGAATGTTGAATTTGATGATACCTATTTGGATATAATTGCAGCAGCAAAAGTAGATATATCCAGAGGTGTGGATTCTGCGGAAAGAAAAAAGTATCTGAATCTGCTTCAAAAAATCAGCACAGGCAAGGTGACAGTTTCAGAAGAACGATTTTATTTAAAACCGGGAACCCAGGCAAAGCTGGAATTTAATCTTGTTGCAGAAGGATTGAGAAAAATTGCTCTGCTATGGCAGTTGATAAAAAACGGTACTTTGGAAAAAGGATCCGTTCTGTTTTGGGACGAACCGGAGGCAAATATTAATCCAAAATATATCCCTATCCTGGCAGAACTTCTTATGATGCTGGAAGAGGAAGGGGTACAGATTTTTATCTCCACACATGATTATTTTCTCGCAAAGTATATAGAGGTGAAAAGGTCAGAAAAGAATCAGGTTGCATACTGTTCCTTATACTATAAGGATGTAAAGAAAAAGGAAATAGGATGCGAAACAGCGGAGAAGTTTAATTTGCTGGAACATAATGCCATTATGGAAACTTTTCGTCAACTGTATTTAGAGGAAATAGGAGTGGCTCTGAATTGAAAGATATTTATGAATCGGAAATGAAATTCGGAAGCTTTTCAGAAATGGACCTGTTTGAAATAGAAAAATCGCAGCTGCTGAAGAAACTGGGAAAAGGAATCAAAAGTGTAGAATTTATTCTGCTGAATAAAAAGAGAAACATTATTTTCTTGGAAGCCAAGAAAACTTGCCCAAATGAAAACAATATGCATCAGACTAAGGAAAAAGAAGAAAAATTCGGAGAATATTATGATAGTATTGCAGAGAAGTTTGCAGAATCTCTGCAGGTCTATATGGCAAGCATTGTGAACCGGTATGATGACCAGGAAGAAGTAGGGGAAAACCTCAGAAAAATAGAAGATTATCATGATAAGCGAATTCAGCTTGTACTGGTTATAAAAGAAGCAGAGACAGAGTGGCTGGCAGGGCCAAAAGCAATACTGGAGGAAAAGCTGCTGACATTACGGAAAATCTGGAAGGCTGAGATTGTGGTTTTGAATTATGAGCTTGCAAAGAAATATAATTTAGTAGGTAATGTATAAATACATAGGAAAAGAGAAAGGTTTATGAAAGGATACCAACTAAAGATAACAATAAAAGGCAGTTCCTCTCCTATCTGGAGGCGGGTGATCGTGCCGGAGAAGATCAGCTTTGAAGATCTGGACCAGGTCATTGAGGAGATATTTGGCTGGACTCACAGTCACCTTTACAGCTTTGTGATCCCTCATGAGAATCTATATTTTAATGGTCCTTCAGAGGCCGGGGATGAGGAGGCAGCTCAGGAGGGGATCGACAGATGGTTTTACGAAAAGGCAAAAATAAAATATATTTATGATTTTGGAGATGACTGGGAACATACCATACTGGTGGAGAAGGTCCTGGACTATGACAAGCGGTATCCACAGGTGCTGAAATATAAAGGGCCGAATATGATCGAGGACTGCGGCGGGATCTGGGGATTTTATGATGTAATAGAAGAGGCGGAGCCTTTTGACATAGAAAAGAGCAATACCTATCTTAAAGAGCATATGGAATTTCCTGTATTTGAAAGCAGCAAAGAAGAAGAAAACTATGACCCGGAGACAAATATCCAGTGGCAGAGGGCCATGGCCGAACTGAAGGGGAAACAGCGTAAACAGAAGAAAAAGAAAGAGCTTCCTTTAGGGCCAGAGAAGTCTCTTACAGAGGTTTTTGACGATTATAAAAAGGATGACCTTATAGAAATCGCCAAAGCCTGTCAGTTTCCCAAACCAGGCAGATTCAAGAAAAGAGAACTGGTCCAGTGGCTGAAAAACAGCCTTCTTGAGACAGGACAGGTCAGGAAGATCTTGGAGGAGTCTGACAGGGAAGAGGTGGATCTTTTCTGGGAAGCTATAGAGGAAAGAGGAATCTGGGTAGAGGATTCTCTGGTTTTGGCTTCGCCTTTGTTGTCTTTTTACTGCGGCCTGAGAGAAAACGGATTTCTTACTGTGCCGGAAGATGTAGAGGAAAAATTCCGGAAAGTTTATGACAGAAAATTTCAGAAAGATCTGGAAAGAAAATGGAAGCTGACTGAATACTGCAGAAGCGGGGTATACCTTTACGGAGTTATCAGCCTTGAGGATCTGGCTGAAATCTACCGGGGATACGAGCATAAGAAGATCAGCGCAGAGGAACTGAAAAGCGCCGCTTTCCTATATCCTAAGGAAATGACTGTAAAAGACGGCTACCTTATGGAAGAAGAATTAGAAGAAGAGGCTCTGTATCTCCATCTTCTGGAAAATCAGGGACAGCTTCCCTATTATCTGCCTCAGGATAAAGAAGAATTTCTTCAGTATGGTAAGACGGAATGCCAGGATCTGGATGAGCATACCATGCCTCTGCTGGAATTTTTTTCTGAAGAGATGGGGCAGGATATGCCTCACAGTCTGATCCTATATTATGAGGTCATTGATTCCATTCAAAAAAATTATGAGCCGGAAGAAAGTGCTGATGTGATCATAAAGGTCTGCGGGGAAACCAGGAAGACCATGAAGAAAAAGCTTACAAAGATCATAGAGGAGGCGGCGAAACATATCCGTATCTGGGATAACCGGGGATTTACGGAGAAGGAACTGGAAGACATGGCAGGTGAGGCGCAAAAGAGACAGGCATGTCGTGTACTTGTAGATTTCGGGGAAGAGTCTGCCGGGAATCATAAAGTAATTCCATTTCCGGGAGAAAAAAAGATATATCCAAATGATCCCTGTCCCTGCGGCAGCGGGAAGAAATATAAGTACTGTTGCGGCAGAAAGAAAAAATAAAGAAAATCAAAACCGGACAGAAAGGACCGGAACACAGTCCTTTTCTGTCCGGTTTTCTATGATATCGGGGCGGGTCCCAAGGCCTTAACATCCACTTATGAAAAAGCTCAGGATGACACAACCGGTTTGCCCTCTTTGTTCAGCAATGGTGTTAAACCTGAGGCGTTTCCATTCCGGTGAAACAGATAGTTGACGCCTGTTTCCGTATCAACCCAGATTTCAATCACTTCAATAGAGCCTTGTCGGTACACTTTTTTAAAACGATCCATATTTTCCTCCTTAACAAAATTAAATATAATACAACTTTTCAGCAGCAAAGATACCCTCAGTGTACAAGGAACAGAAATTAAAAAGGCCGGACAGGTCAT
>DWUX01000101.1 GCA_019120545.1 Candidatus Blautia stercoripullorum
AAGAATGTCGGAAAGCCGTGTGAGGGAGAACCTCATGCACGGTTTGATGAGGGGAAAGAGGGCCAAAGCCCTCTAACCTACTCTACCCATAAAAGGTTTTAAGATCAGTCATACTCGATGGAAAATTTTTTCAAAAATTTCCAGGAGTTAAATAAAGGCTATTCAGATAAGTTTTACTTATGAAATTCATTTAAAATCCGAATTGCTCTTACTGAAAAAAGTTCTAAAATTATAAGTAAACAAGAACTTATAAATCATGGAGAGTGGTAGAAATGAGCATAACAGAAGCAGCAAAAAAATATCATGAGAGGATGTTCCCGGGTTACAAATCCAAATTTCTGGAGACAGACCCGGAGTTCATCGAGAGGTTTGACAATTTTGCATTTGATGAGGTGGTAAACAGTGACGATCTGGATGACCGGACCAGAATGATGGCAATCCTTGCCACTCTTATCGGAAGCCAGAGTGTGGACGAGTTCAGAGCGATGGTACCGGCAGCGCTTAACTTCGGCGTGACGCCTGTAGAGGTAAAAGAGATCCATACCGCGGGAGTGACCACAAAGTCTGCGGAACTGTTCAACAACCTGCCGCCTCAGGATCATTTTCTGGAGTCTATGGCGGATGCATGCAAGGCAGTGATCTCATATAAGGGAGCAGAAAATATGCTGTATATCAATGTGGCGAACCGGCTGAGTGTGGACTGCGACTGTGACTCCCATCCGGCAGAGCCGGAGATGGAAGATCTTGGAATCTTTGCATCAGTTGATCCTGTTGCAGTGGATCAGGCATGCTATGACGCAGTAGTAAATTCTCCTGATCCGGGGAAGAAAGCGCTGATCGAGCGTATGGATTCCCGCCACGGTATCCATACAGTAGAAGCAGCGGCACAGCACGGGCTGGGAAACCGGGAGTATGAGATTATCTCTCTGGATGAATAATAATGACACATTCAAACGGTAATTTGAAGGGTGGGTCTTTAGGGCCTGCCCTTTTGCTGTCTATATCAACAAAATAGGCGTCTGTTTTTCAGATAAGTTTTACTTATAAACTTGATAGGAAAACAGAATTGCTGATTTTGTGAAATTATTTAAAATATTAATCAGAAAGAAAAAAGGAGGAAGTTACAATGAGCAAAACATTGATCGTTTATTATTCAAGAAAAGGTGAGAACTACTGGAATGGCAGCATGAAAAATAAGAGCAAGATGTTTTTGAAAGAGTCCACAGTCTGGCTTTGAAACTTTTCAGAGACCGAGAGAAACAGAAAAGAGAAATTAAAAAATGGAATGATGAACGGTTCAAGTATTTGACATTGGAATTTGACGAGTAAAACAGAAGAAACTATACATTAACCAGCATTAGGAAATTATCCTGATTGACTATCAGCCGGAAAGATATTTTGATGCACGGCTTATCTTAAAAGAGGAACCCCACCCGGAAGACAGTAGTTTTACGCTGCTGTCTATGAACCTTTATATGGCACCGAGAAAGTACATGGATACATATATAAAGAACATGATGTATAAAGGACAGAAGACGCAGGAAAAGGGTGTTGCGATAGATACGGCGAGATACCACATCGAAGTAGAGCCAATATTTAGACGTCAGAACCGATGAAGATGGATAGTGGGGGAATTATACGGAAATTTATCGTGAAATTGAAACGGGATCAGATATGGTCAGAAATGTTCGAAGTTGTATTCGACCGAAGGATTGTCCAATACCTGACAGAGAATCATCTGGGATATCGGGACCTGCTTAAAAAATGAAGCCATCTGCTTGGAAATTATGATTTAATTAATAATATAGAAACAATATAGAACGAATTCAGAAACAAAGGCATTCTACAATACAGTCAAAACACATAAAGGAGGCTGTTTATAATGAAAAAGAAAAACTTTGTATCAATGATTATGGGGACTGTTGGTGGAATACTTTTTGCCATCGGCATGTGCATGTGCCTGCTCCCCCAGTGGAATGCCTTTAACCAAGGAATCGTGATGGGAGCGATAGGCGCAGTTATCCTGTTTGCCATGCTGATCGTTCGCCGTAAGATGGAAGGAAAACCGGCAGTCAAACTGAATGGGAAAGCAGTCGGAACAATTCTTTTCGGCATCGTCGGAGCTCTGGCACTTGGCGTCGGCATGTGCATGGTCATGGTATGGAACATGTTAGTTCAGGGAATCCTGGTCGGTTTTGTGGGAATTGTCCTGCTGCTTTGCCTGATCCCCATCGTAAAAGGGTTAAAGTAAGTGACTGTTAATAATAAATTATTTTAGGAGGAAATTAGAAATGGCAAAATCAAAATTAGTAAAGGTAAATGAAAAGATCGCGGAAAACGTTGTAGGCGGCTACAAGAAAATTGAGAAAGGCGTTGTTGGCGGTTATAAGAAAATCGAAAACGGTGTTGTAGGAGGATTCAATAAAATAAGTGATAAATTTGTAGATCAGTTTTTGACCAGAGAGGGCGAATCCGTGGAAGATGCGAAGAAAAGGCTTGCTGCTGAGCAGACTGCCCGTGAAGCATCTGCAAAGAAAAATGAAACGTATAATTAAATTTTGGTATAGGCTCTTGTTTCCTGGAACTGCAGCTGTTATCCTGAGTGCTCCAATCTCTGCAAGTCTGTTGATATATACCTTTCTGATCGCCGGGGATGACAGTCCGATCGCATATGTATCTTATGTTGTGTCCGCGTACTCGTTGATAATCGTATGTATCCGTGTTGTGCCCTGGATTCCGAAATGGAGCCGCAGAGTTCGGCAGAATCCGTTCGTCAGTCAATATATAGAAGATATCCCTCTTAAAATGAGGGTGTCGCTCTATACTTCTTTTGTCGTCAATCTGCTGTATGCCGGATTCAATGCTTTTACAGGAATCTATTATCATTCGCCCTGGTTTGGATCTCTGGCAGCTTATTATATCTGTCTGTCCACCATGCGTTTCCTGCTGGTAAGATACTCATACAGACATGGGTTCGGAGAGAACCTGACAGCTGAGTGGAGGCGGTATCGGCTGTGCGGCGTGATCCTGGTGGTCATGAATCTGGCGCTTGCAGGCATGGTGATCCTGGCAGTTGATCAGAATGAGGGATTTAAATATGCGGGAGTCCTGATCTATGTGATGGCACTGTACACTTTTTACATCATGATCATGGCAGTGGTCAATGTGGTTCGATACCGGAAATATCACAGCCCGGTCATATCAGCGGCAAGGAAAGTCAGCCTTGCCGCTGCGTTAGTTTCCATGCTCTCACTGGAAACTGCCATGCTGAGCCAGTTTGATACAGAAAGTACATCCCCTTATTTTCGTCAGTTTATGACAGGATCTACAGGAGCAGGCATCTGCACCATTATTGTCGGAATGGGCATTTTTATGATGATTCATTCTACACGGCGGTTAAGGTAAAGCGAAAAAAATATTTCGGTTATTGTGGTCATCGCAGCTGTCGTTGCAGGTACAGCAGTTTGGAGCCCCAGTATGCAATTGGAGAGAACTCCATTATGAGCTTTGGGGATATGTTTTAAGATCAGGGGAAATTTATTATAAATTTTCCACATGATTCTCAGCGTAGATGGCCTGAAGAGTGCCGATGAAATCCTTGACTTCTTTTCTCTGATCATTGCTGTGTGTACAAAGTACACAGTCAAAATGTTCTTCACAGTCAAAAGGAATCCATGCGAATTGTCCGGAATGATCATTCAGAAAGCCGGGAGCAAGGCATACACCCTTATGAGCCGCAACATTGGTAAGGGTGTTGTCATGATCCGGGCTGTTAAAATAGTTGACGTGTACATTTTGAATGACTCTCTGCTGAACAGCCTTCAGCGCATTCGGAGAGCCGCCGCCGATCATCAGTGTGCGGCCTTCCAGATCTTTTTCCGTAATGAGTTCTTTCTGTGCAAGGGGATCGGACAGCTCGGTGAACAGGTAGATCCTGCTGGTATATAGCTTATGAAAGCGCAGTTCCGGATAACGCCGTACATTGTCATATATGCCCACATAGATATCCTGTTCCCCGCGGAGGAAAGACTCTTCCATGCCGTAGTATTGAAAATAGGGGACAATATCTGTGGAAGGGTTGGTCTGCGCAAAACGTACGATCGTTTCCTGTTTTTTTCGATGACCTTCCGGACTTTCTCCATCCCTTCGATCACAAACATATGGGCATCCCCCAGATCATATCTGGGTCCATATCCATTCTCATGCAGGAATGTATTATATTCTGCATAAAGGGTATCTATCGTATCCAGCAGGCCTGCCAGATGATAGTTGAGCGTCCCACGCCAGACAAAAGTATACCGGTTGGCATTCGCTTCGATCTTTGTCCCATCAATATAAAGCTCCTTCAGGGTGATAAGGCCTTCCTTTTCCAGACGGCGCATAAACTGATAGTTCAGTTCATCCAGGACTTCCCCGGTCAGCTTTTTCCCTTTAAAATCGTAAAAGACATCCCGTTTTGGCTTCTGGCCTTTGGTTAGCCAGATAAAGGCCAGGTCTCTTTCACAGAGTTCAACAATGCGGTCAACAGCCCGGACTCCGCGCATATTCGCATAGGTAACAACAGAATACAGCATGATCGGGTTAAAACCGGTTCTTCCCTTATCTGAATAACAGGCCAGCAGGCCTGAAAAATCTAA
>DWUX01000102.1 GCA_019120545.1 Candidatus Blautia stercoripullorum
TTGCCTTTTCTGAAACTATTGATATTTTCGGATGATTTCCTTCATAATGTCCCATTTTTGTTCCATGTCTTCTACCAGTTTGAACTGGGTTCTGGCCCTGTCCAGGTTATGCCCTTCCCGGTGTATCTTAAAATAATGATCTCCTTCAAGATAATCTGTGAGAAAACGCATGCCGCACTCATAGGTCATCACCTTTGCTCCCATAGGGAGAAGTTCAACTTCCTTAGGTGTCAGACTTCCCGCGCACCCTTCAAGAAAGCCTTTCACATAGATTTCATAAAGCTCCATGCTGCAGGATACTTTACTCAGATCACGTTCATCCTCCGCCGCGGTGCTGGCTCCAAACCGGATGGAATCGCCAAAATCGTTCATGGCAAGCCCCGGCATTACCGTATCCAGGTCAATGACACAGATTCCCTTCCTGGTCACATTGTCGATCATAATATTATTAAGCTTTGTGTCATTATGGGTCACTCTCAGAGGTATCTCCCCTTTTTCCTGAAGCTCACCGAAAACGTCTGCCAGCTCCTCATGATCGAGAACAAACTGGATTTCTTTCCTTACAGAATCCGCTCTGCCGCAGATATCTTTCTCCACTGCCTGTTTAAATGTCTCAAGTCTTGCCCTTGTATCATGAAAACCCTCAATGGTTTCATAGAGCGTTTCCGCCGGATAGTCTGCAAGGAGCCTCTGGAAATTTCCAAAAGCAACAGCGCTCTCATAAAAATCCTCCGGCTTTTCCACTCTGTCGTAGCATGTGGCGTCTGTGATAAACTTGTAGGATCTCCAGTATTCGCCCTTGGAATCCACAAAATATGCCTTGCCGTCCTTTGCAGGGATAATGTTCAATGTTTCCCTCTCCGGGTTTCCTCCGTTTTCAATGATCTTTTCCCGAAGATAAGAAGTTACTCCCACAATATTCTCCATCAGTTCTACCGGTTTTGTAAAAATTTCCCGGTTCATCCTCTGGAGGATCACCTTCATATCGCCCATATCGCCGATCTCAAAAGTAAGCAGATAGGTGTCATTAATATGGCCGCTGCCAAAGATCTTGCGTTCTATAAGTCTTCCGGTAAATTTAAAATTTGCGATTGCTTCTCTGATCTGAAGTTCTGACACACGTCCCATTTTTTTCTTCCTTTCCTTTGTACAGCTTTCACATCCCTGTGCTTCTTTTCTTATTGTACGAGACATTCCTGCTGAAATCTTTATCCTATATTCTATATGATTTGCACGATCAGCCTGTTCGCTTTGCATTTTCCGCCTATATAGGATATGATATATAGCAAATAAACTTCGCCCTGGGAATGTCCCAGGAATCTAAAAAAGGAGGAAGACACATGTCTTACCGGGGAATTTCACTGACAAGTGAACTTGTGATCAGCCAGCTTTTTTCTCTTCACTATTTTGAATACATGAACAGCTTCTATTTTCCCGGAGAATCCCATCCTTTCTGGGAATTTGTCTGCGTAGATAAGGGAGATGTGACTATCGGAGCAGGAAAACGCTCTTTCTCTCTGACAAGAGGACAGATTGCTTTCCATGAGCCCAATGAATTCCACTGGGTCAAAGCCGGCGGAAAAACCGCCCCCTGTCTCATTGTAGTCTCATTTTCTTCTCCCAGTCCTCTGATGGAATTTTTCCGGGGAAAGATCCTCCATATCACAGAACCGGACCGGCGCCTTCTGGCACAGATTGTACAGGAAGCCCGGGGATTCCTTACAGGCAGACTTGACGATCCTTATCAGACCTCTCTGTCCGTCCGTCCGGATGCCCCTGCCGGAGCGGCGCAGATCATCCGCACCTGTCTGGAACAATTCCTTATCGGACTTTTCCGCCGCTATACATCAGAAGGCTGCAAGACCCGATGGGAAACAAGAGACCAGCCCTTTCAGGAAAAAGAACCGGAACCCTCTTTTTCTGTCCCAGAAAAGACAACAAAAGAAAACGCTGATGAAGATACTTTTGAAAAGATCAGCCAGTATCTGTCTATAAACCTGACATCCCATCTGACTATCGACCGTATCTGTTCAGATAATCTTATCGGCCGCTCCCGCCTTCAAAAACTCTTTCATGAAAGATGCGGCCAGGGGGTCATCGAGTATTATTCCTATATGAAGGTGGAAGCTGCAAAACAGATGATCCGGGATGAACAGATGAATTTCACACAAATCGCAGAGGCTCTAGGCTATTCTTCTATTCACTATTTCTCCCGTCAGTTTAAAAAACTGGCCGGGATGACCCCCTCAGAATACGCCTCGTCCATCAGGGCGATCTCCGAACGCCCTCCTCTGTATATGCAGCATACAGGCCGCCGGGGGAGTCGTTTCTGACCGGGCATACAGTGCCTGTCGGAAGTATCCTCCTGGCTGCATCCGGCGCGGTCAGGACAAAAATCCTTGTGATCTTCAATGCTGCGATTCTTTTTTTCATACCTCACTGTCCTTTCTTGCTAAACTTCCATGTCTGCCGATGTGGACGCTGCTGTCCGTAAAATCCAGCAGACTGCTTTTATATTTTTATTATAAGAAAAACGAGCCCTCCTCAGAAGGCTCGTTTAGTTTACCAGAAGGAACCTTTAGGTACCCTTTCGTAAAGCTACGGTTCGTAACCTGACTTCATAGATTTTCACGTTGTCTGAAGTTTTTTCGGTCAGCCCTGTTTTGCAGCTTTTTCCGCCTTTCTCTCCTCCCACAGCTTTTCAGCTACAGGTTTCCAGTTTTCTGCATATTTATCACATTTTGCACAAAGATGCTCCACAGATTCCGGAGACTGAAGATCTGTGGAGTGAGCCTGGGTTCCTGCCACCATCTTTCTCAGTTTTTCCGGATTTTCCAGCATAGGACATGGTCTGAACATGTTGTCATTAAACGGCTGTCCGTCATGATACGCCATCATGATCGGAGACTGCAGTGCCTCAAGCAGAGTCTTTTCCCGGATATTGGAATCTGAATAATGAACAAAAAATGGCAAAGAGGGGCTTGGTTGCACGGTAATGGCGGATGCGGCGGCAGGTTTCTGTTCTCTGCTCAGGATTCGGCATCAATTCCGGTGACGCGTCATTTCCAACCGGCATATAGTGGAAATACCAGATAAAGTAAGCGCCCATATCGATCAGGCTGTCATAGAATTCTTCTTATGTGATAGATTCAAAGTTGGCGCTGGTATAGCAGGCGGAAATGCCGTAGAGCAGCTTTTTCTCTTTCAGCAATTTCATGGTTTTTGTAGCCTTCTCATATACGCCTTTGCCCCTGCGCTGATCTGTGGCCTTTTCAAAGCCTTCCAGGGAAATTGCAGGGATAAAGTTGCCCACCCGCAGCATGTCGTCGGCAAAACCCTCGTCGATCAGGGTTCCGTTGGTAAAACACAGAAATATACAATCGTTATGCTTCTCGCACAGCCGGATCAGATCTTTTTTCCGGACCATGGGCTCTCCCCCTGTATAGATATACATATAGACTCCCGTATGGCCTTCCGCTGGGGAACAAGCTGATCTCCTGCAAATTTATCTGCCCAGTCCATAATCTTAATAAGATTTTTATCAGGATCTTTATATAGATAATTAAAGGCCTGCTCCAGTCCAAATTTCTTTATTGTTGTTGATACGTCCATGTCAAATTCCTCCTTCGCAAAATATCAGTCTTATCCGATTTTTGTTATACCAGAACCTGACCAAACATACTACTTGCAATTTTCAAAATCTGTCTTGACAATATGAAGAAAATGTCAAAAAAACTGACTTTCGGTATCCCGGAAATTTAATTTGAGGCACGCAGTTGTTTTGTAGTCTTTACCATTTCACGGATCACAAAAACCGCTACCGCCAGTTCTGCAGCCGGCATTGCAAGCCAGATCATGTTTCCGCCAAATACTGCCGGAAGAAGGCAGATCAGAACGCCGCTGATCACTAATCCTCTGGACACAGAAGCAATGAATGCCGTCTTTGGCTTCATCAGCGCCTGGAAATAATAGGTAGAAAATACATTCAGCGGAAGAAGCAGAAAAGAACTTCCGTAGCATCGGATAATAGAAGGAGCAATTTCCAGAACATCTTTGGTAGGCGACATAAACAGCCTGATAAACACATTGGGAATCAGCATACTTAAAGCTGTCCAAAGGATGCTGAAAAAAGCAACAGTTCCCAGGGCATACTTCAGAGTATTGCGGATCCGGTCTCCATATCCCGCTCCGAAATTTGTGGAGATGATCGGCTGGGATGCCTGTCCTACACTGTAAGCACAGCACTGGACAAAGGTGCTGATATTCACGATAACTCCATAAACTGCCAGGGCATTTGTCCCCAGATAGAGCATGATCTGCCGGTTGAATAAAATAGTCAGGATCCCCATGGCCACATCTATAAAGAAGGTGGAGAATCCGGTGACCATAATCTCTTTTAACTTTGTTAAAAGACCTTCCGTTCTCACCAGCCGGAGGGTATTTTTCTTCATAAAGAAATGAGACAACATAGCCGCAAAACTGATACCCGGACCTATAGCCGTAGCCAGCCCTGCTCCATAGGCCCCCATGTCGCAGGTAAATACAAAGAAATAGTCTCCGAAAATATTAAAAATACCTCCGGCCAGAACCGCTCCTGTCGCCAGAGCCGGATTCCTGTCGTTTCTCAGATAAGCCGCCAGCATTTGATTAAACAGAAAAAAAGGAATGGCAAATTTAACAGGAGTAACATACTCCCTTGCCAGAATCAGTGTATTATCCTGAGCCCCAAAGGAAACCAGGAGCTGCTCATCAAAAAAGATGATCAGCAGCCAGATGATCCCTGCCAGAACAACAGAGCCGATCACCGAAGCCGTAAAATATTGATTCGACCTCCGGATATTGCCCTCAGCCTTTCCTCTGATGGTGCTGAAAAGGACAGATCCTCCGATTCCCATCAAAAGCCCCAGGCTATAAATAATATTCCACACCGGGGCCACTACTGCCAGAGCCGCCGAGCCTTCCGGCCCGTGGTACTGGCCCACCATAGCCATATCCACTATAGAATAGATCGAAGTGATCAGCGCGCTTCCAAACGCAGCAGACAAGTACTTAAAATACAAAGTTTTAATTTTCCCATTCAAAAAATCCATTTTTCTTTTCCTCCAATCTTTTCTGAAATACCATAAAAAAAGCCGGATAAGGAATAAGCATCTCAGCTTATCTCTTATCCGGCCTGCCATTTCTTCTGAACGGCCTGCCCTCCGAGGAACAGATATCTCAATCAGCAGTAGTCTAGCACACCCCTTGGCGCTTGTCAATTCCAGGTTTCTCCCCTGTCCGATGACTGAAACAGGATCCCATCCTGTTCTCCTGCTCCTGTTGTCACCAGGACTGTAAGCGTTCCGTCCTGTTCCTCAGGCATACATATATAGTCGTAGTCATCTACAGTCAGCCCATATTCTTTTCCGCTCTCCGGAATCTGGGAAACAGAATCCATTGGAAGCTGTACCTGAGTAAAAGTCTCTCCCCCGTCTCTGGTCATATACAGGCTGGAATAGGACTGAGAAGCTCCTGTAAGGCCTGCAAAACCGAAGTTTTCATCAAAAAATACAAGCCCTTCTGTCACCCCGATCTGTCCTCCAAAAGGATCTTTATTGACCATTTCCCAGGACGTCCCGCCGTTTTCCGTCTTTTCCATCTGGTAAAATCTGCTGCCTGCCGCAGCGTCCGCCACCACCAGCCGCCAGCCCAGATCATCATTCAAAAAGAAATACATGGTTCCGTCTGTATTATCCACACTCCAGGTCTCCGCCTCTTTGGCAGTCTCTGTCTGCTGCTGTTCCTGCTCCTGATTCAAAGTTCCCCGGCTTATATATACCGGTTCCATAATATACCGGACAGGGGTGACATATTCCGCAGCCGGGATATGGAGAGACACCTCAAATCCCTGGATCTCCCCGCCTGCCTGCATCTGTTTCATAGCCTTGTCATCAAAAGTTATACCGTCTCCATCCACATCTCCAGGGAGATATTCCAGCCCGTCCAGAGAATCAAAAGACCGCTTTCCCATATACAGGATCTCGAATTCATCTCCCATACCATCCTGAGCCCAGGCATTTACCGTCTCTTCACAGGAAGCATTTTCAAGGATCGTCAGCATAGGGTCCAGACGTTTATCTTCATCAAAATCCGTATCTGCATTTCCATTGATCCTGACCGTCATATCCCGGCCTCTGCTCTCATCATAGTCGATGAGAAAGGTCCTGGTCCTTCCATTCTTATCCTGTCCATATAAGAATGTATAAATAGATTTGATCTTTCCATTCTCATCAAAGGTCATCTGATATTGATTGACAATATAAAGGTCCTCCGGCAGATCCAGAGCCCCATCCAGATCCTCAAGAACTCCTTCCACACCGTCCGCAAAGAAATTATCATGTTCCAGAACCACTTCTTTCTGGTTTCTCCATTGATCCAGTTTCCAGGACAGGACGCCATTATAGGGAATCCCGGCGTAGATGATCCGGCCGATCAGATAAGCCGTAGCAATAGATGCCACAAGCCCTTCCGCCCACAGAAATTTCGTCTGCATGGAGCTTCGCTTCTTCACTTTTCCTATGTATTTTCTGGAGATCAGCCACAAAACAAAACTGACCAGAAACACAGCTCCCACCGGCACAAGCACCGCCAGGTGCATTCTGATCCCCCCGAACTGGCACAAATGCCATAACTGGTACAATATGAATATATAGCAGAGCAGACTGATCTTTCCGCAGAGATGATAAATGGCTTTCATCCGCTTTCTCCTCCCCTTTCCTGTTTTCCTCACTGCAGCGGAGAATACTTCCTTAACTGAAATATAAGTTTCTTTTCATTTAATATTGCACGTATAAATTTCCAAGTCAAGTCCGGGCTTCTTTATTCTCTACCTTAGAACTGTAAAAAAAATACGGTTACATCGCAAAAATCTGCTTGTAACCGTACTTTCAGGAGGCTTCTATCCCAGAAGCTTCCTCACCATCTCTCCGTCAAAGGTCACCGCTTTCACATGATCCACTTCGATCTGATACAAGGCGTTCGCCGCAATATGCTCCGCCGCCTGTTCCAGGTCACGGATGCCGCTGGTGTTCTTATGCAGCTCGATCACTGCCTCCAGTCCCTCCGGGGTCAGGGTACACTCCTTCTCCTCCATGCCGATCCGCTTCAGCACCTTTGGAAGGGCATATTTTGAGAAGATCACCTTTTTCTCCTCTGCCGTATAATCCGGGATCTCGATCACTGCAAACCTGGACATCAGAGGAGCGCTGATCTGATCCTTATCGTTAGCTGTGGCAATAGGATAAACCCCCGATGTAGGGATCATACATTCCATGTAGTTGTCCGTAAAGCCCAGGTTATCCAGAAGGGTCAAAAGCACATCCGCCGGATTGCCGTTTCCTTTTCCTGAAGCCGCCTTGTCCAGCTCATTGATGATAAAGACCAGGTTGGACTCTCCTGCCATGGAAAAGGCTTCCATGATGATCCCCGGCTTTGCGTTGGCATAGATCCTGGAACTTCCGGTAAGCTGTTCCGGATCGTTAATGGAACTCATATCCAGAGTAGTCCATGGCAGCTTCAGGATACGGGCCACTGCATAGGCGATCTGAGACTTTCCTGTTCCTGCGGGGCCGATGAGCAGAAGACCGTAGGCAGGCAGGGTGTGGGTACGGTTGATCTGGATGATAGTCTCAATGATCCTCTGTTTCACAGATTCCATGCCGTAAAGCTCTTCATCCAGGATCCTCCTTGCCTCGTCCGGATCAATAGCCTCGAAATAATTGCCTTTCCACTGGATGTTCATCATAATGGAAAGGGCTCTCTGAGCGTGGCGCCGCTCCTCGGGCGATACTTCATTGGACTTGGCAACCGCCAGATTCCTTCTGGCCCAGAGACGGATATTGTCCGGCAGGGTCCTTCCTGCACAGGTGATAAAGTCCGTAATACTCTGAATACTGGTCAGCTTCATGCTGTCCCCTGTTTCTTCCTCATCTTCATCGGGGACTTCCTGGGAGGGGGCGTCGCTGGACAGCAGCCGCTCGATCATAAACTGAAGGAAGCCGTCCTCTGCGGAAAGCTTTGCTCCTCCGCCAAAGGCGATCTCACGGATCTTGTATACTGCATACTTACCTTCTTTTACCGCTCCGGAAAGCCGTACATTAATATGATTTTCTCCCAGCCATTTCAGAAGGCTGACAAACCGGGCGTCGATCTCCAGGATATCCTCGCTGACTGTGCCTTCCTCCCCTTTAAACTCAAAGGCTGTCCGCCGGATAGGGTTGGTAAAGATCCCGTTGGAATGATGGACAAGCTTTCCCGCCTTATTGTCCAGGATCAGAATGGGATGTTCCGGAGAACTTTCCGGGCAGTTGGTGTAAAATACTTTATAGGTACATTCAGGGACCTTAGAGTCCTGTGGTGAGTTGTTAAAATCAAAAACTGGCATATCCTACTCCTTATCTTCTTTATAAAATCTGCTACCAGTTTAGCATAAAATCCCACCCGGGACAATCATTCCTTCTGTCCATCTGCATCGGCTGTAAGCGTCAGGAAAATATTTTTCACCTGCTCCTTCAGTTCATCCAGAGGGATCATAAATACAATAGCGGCCAGATGGATATGGATCAGGGTGTTTTCCGGACTGTGGCACTGGACTTTTCGCTCAGTAATGGAAAAGGACTCTGTATGTTCCGTAGAAAAACCGGCTTTTATATGTCCGATATATCCTTCTTTCTCATTGACCCAGCCTCCCAGCCGCTGCATTTGTTCTGCCAGCATTGTCCGGACAATTTCCGGATTCTCTGCAGACAGTGTACATTCCCCGCTGACTACAGAAGCTCCATCATGAGAATGACTTTCCATTGAAAATTTTTCCCGGCCCTTTACCACATGTATCTCCTTATGGTGATGTTCATGATCATGGTCATGCCCGTGGCGGTGATGTTCGCCCATAGCATTTTCTCTCAGATTCATCCTGCTTCCTCCTATGTCTGCCAGATTCAGTCTCTGTGATACAGCTTGTTATAGTATTCCAGAGAATAATGATAAAGTTCATCATGGGCAGCTTCGCTCTGGGCCGGATTGCTCATATCCGTCATAAAGCAAGGCATACACCGCCCTTTTGCTCCATAGTGATCCACAAAGTCTCTCACTATCTTACGGATTTCTTTTTCATCTGCCTGGGGCGGGATATTTACAAAGAAAGCAAAGGTCATTTTGTCTCCGTATTTCTCATAGAGTTCATCCGGGTCATTGATCTCTGCCTGAGGGGTCCACATATCGATTCCCATTTCTATCATTTCCGGAACATACTGGACATTTTTGCCGCAGGAATGAAGTTCAATAAATTTTCCCTGGTCTTTGATGAATTTCAAAAAACGGGAAGTGGCCGGCATGATCTGGTTCCGGAACATCTCATTTGAGAAAAATCCCGCTCTCTGGGTTCCCCAGTCGTCATGATACAGGACTCCGTCCACCCTTCCGTAGTACTGGAAGATCTTGCCTGTGGACTCGATCTTATAGTCTGCCATCTTCTGAAAAAACTCTTCCAGAAGCTCCGGCTCTTCATAAAAAGCCATCAAAGACTCATCAAAAGGAATCAGCTCATGGAGCCGCTCAAAAATCCCTTCCACACATTCATAGATATGTACACGGTCCGGATCCAGCATTTTCTGGATCTTTTCACCGTCTGTTTTAAAATCCACCAGAGAAAGATCCGGCCATTCCAGTTCTTCTTTCCATTTGGAAAATTCAGAAATAGTTCTGGTTCCCGGCTTGGTGATCATACCTCCGACGTCCTCCACCATAGTCCAGTAAACGCCCCACCAGTCATATCCGTCTTCCTCAGGAACTGGATGTTCCTCCATAGCGTCAGGCCAGATGATATTGCTTTCCGTCATATACGCAGGCATCCAATAGGGCTGCTCCCCTTTTACACAGCGGATATAATTTTCCCTTACACTGTACGGACGCCCCTTAATGGGTTCCTTGGGTCTCTGAAAGATCCATGGGAAGCTCCCCGGAGCCTGCCATTCCTTTGAATAATCTCTGTTTGCAGCAGTCTGCATAAATTTTCCTATACTCATATTTTCCCTCCTACTGTGATCTGTATTTTAAGTACCAGCCGAAAGCAGTCAAAAAAACTGTGTCAGCCGGCAGATAATCCCAGGACTTCTCTCCACACAGCTTCTTTTATCTCCTGGATCCCTGATGTCCGCAGCAGCGCCGCCGCTCCATTGATTTTCCGGATATCTTTCTCGATTTCCGCCAGTTCTTCTTCCTTTACCAGATCTGTCTTATTGAGCAAGACGGTATCCGCACATTCGATCTGTCCTGTGAAAAGTTCTCCCATAGGAATTTTCAGCCTTTTCCAGCGCTGTGCGTCCACAACAGAACAGATCCTGGAATCCTGGCCGATCGAATTTTTCAGATTGTCCCGGATCAGGCCCGGATAGGCCAGTCCGGTGGTTTCCAGTATCATCCAGTCAGGATGATACTGGTTTCTGATATCCTCCACAGAAGAAATCAGTTCACTTCCCAGCGTACAGCAGGTACAGCCCCCAAAGAGATTCTGCACCTGATATCCGCTGTTTTTCAAAAATTTGTCATCTACTCCGGAATTTCCCACTTCATTCTCAAGGATCATCACCTGGCTGGGGCCTTCCTCTTGGGATCCCCTTGTAAGATAACGGGCCAGCTGCATCAAAAGAGTGGTTTTTCCGGATCCCAGAAATCCTCCCAGAATCAGAAATTTCACACTAACACTTCCTTTATTCTTTTATTTATAAAAAGCGTCTCCGTATCTATAGACTTCGTCAAAAAGAATACCATTTTTACGGATCACTTCCTGGTCATCCACCGGTCCCAGGTAACCGCCGCACCAGCAGAACCCTCCTCCCTTTGCATAGGTATCCATAGTATCTCTCACCGACTGGCGGATTTCTTCCTCTGTCACATCCGGAGCCATAAGGCGGTCTCTTGCGTCCCAGCATCCCATCAGGACAAGATCGTTGCCGAATTTCTCCTGGACTCCTTTCAGATCGTTGCAGGTCTGCGCCGGATCCCAGGCCTTTACTCCTATTGCCACCAGATCATCCATAAAGACCTCTGCCTTTCCGCAGTTGTGCATGGTGATCGGGATCCCTGCGTCTCTTCCGAATTTTGCCTGTCTGTCGTGAAACGGAAGCACAAGGTCATGGTACATCTGCTTGGATATGAAAGGGGCTCTCCAGGCTGCCGTGTCATCCATCAATGTGAGAACGTCCGGCTGTATATAAGGCCAGATCTGACGGGTAACTTCTGTGTAAAAATCACACATATAGTCAAAAAGAGCATACACTTCTTCCGGTTCTTCGCACATAGCGCAAAGTCCTTCTGTAAATCCCATAAAGGCCATAAGGTTCTGGAAATAACCTACGTGAAGATTTAAGGCTATAGCTGTGTCTTCCCGGTTCACTCCCATTTTATAGAAGCCTTCCAGCTGTTTTTTAGCCATGGCTTCCCAGTCGATTCCTTCCAGGGAAGGGGCTTTTATAACATCTCTCCAGTGCCGGATATCATCCAGGATGAAATTCCCCGGTTCCGGCAGAAGAGCATTGCCCGTTTCATAAGTGGGAATATAATTCACTCCCCAGCAGTCTTTTCCCCCGCCTTTAAAGCGGAACTCACTTAATATCAAAGGTTCTACCATACAGGAAGTGCAAGGTCTCTCCTGTCCCGGCATGGGGCCGAAACTATACACAGGAACCCATTCCGGTTCTTCTCCTCTCAAAGTTCTCAGATAATTTTCTTTTTCTGTCATCTTCTTATTCCCCCTTTGCTCTCTTTGCGTTTTCCGCCGCATACATAGCCGCGTCTTCATCTGTGATCTTATATCCGAACTGCATGATCAGCGCGCCGATCAGTACCATAACTGCAGGTATGATGGCTAACAGGATCATAAAGTCCGTCTGGAATTCCGGTGTTACGGTAATGCCTGCATGATAGCCGATCATAGCCAGGCCATAAGTTGCCACAGCGCCTCCAAGCATCATCCCGATCTTCATGGGAACGGAATACATGGCAATGGCGATCATCCTGGTATCTTTTCCTGTTTTATAAAGATGATATTCTCCGCAGTCTACGAAATAATTCACCCCGAATCCTGTAAACATATAGACTGCTCCGCCGCCGATCGCACCCATCACAGTAAAGAGGATCCAATTTCCTCCGATAAAGTACACACAGACATAAGCGGCTGCATAGATGATCAGCGCCAATACGAAAGATCTCTTCTTTCCCAGTTTTCCCCCCAGCTTCGGCATGATCAGGGAAGAAAGAAATCCGGTGATCATCGTCACGGTCATGCTGTAGGACATATTCATATAGTTCCCCACAATATAGGTGAAATAGTAAGTGCCCAGCCCGGATATGGTATAAAGCCCGATATAATAAATCGTATAAGAAAGAAAGAGAACTAAAAGCTGCTTATTCTGTACTACAGACTGGATCATATCTTTCAGAGTCACTGTAGAAACTCCGGCGCCCTGCTCTCCCCGTTTTCCGGAAGGATCACATTCCCTGCACAGATCAGAGACCATCTGGCATCCTATGATATAAGGAAGGGCGAATACAACCGCCACGATCAGATAAGCATTGGCAGGCCCCGCATAAGGGGTCAGGAATGTTACCAGCGGGATCGTTGCAGCAGAAGTGATCAGCATAGCCACGCACATAAACTGAGCGCCTCTGGCGCTGAGACGATTCCGGTCATCCAGGTTTGCCCCTGCAAGAGCCGGCCCCAGAGCATAATAAGCATTCGTTGTAAAACTCATACAGGCGTTAAGCAGGATATATCCTATAAAAGAAACGCCTACCCGAAATCCCAGAGGCCACGCTGAAGTATCAAAAAAGGAACAGACCAGAGAAAAGACGATCACCCAGCGGAGCAGCAGCAGCCATGAGCGGTATTTGCCCCAGGGCAGATGGACCTTTTCTATGATTCCTCCGCAGAGGATTCCAATGATCAGATCGATAAATCTGGCGATCAGGAGGGTAGTGGCCACAATGGCGGCCGGTATCCCGATCATATCCGTCATAAAAATCGTAAGGTATGTCATCTGGACCATAGCAGCCAGTGATGAAGTCAATAGATAAAAGCCGTACTTATTGACTTGTGTAGAGCTTAAACTTTTTTCCTGCATTAAAATTCCTCCTTTTCTTTTGTATCACGTTCAGTATCTGCTCCGGCCAGGGCTTTTCCTTACTTCTATCTTAACCTTCCCTCATCCCGGATACCATGTGACAGCTGCACAAGATTTGAGGAAATTCAGTCCTAAAATTTTATTTATTTGAAACATATAAAAAAATTTGAGATAATATGATGAATATCCCACGATATACGAATATTTGGGGAGGATTGTGGAAGTGCGCAGCACGTAGCAATCCGTAGGTATCATAGTTGGGGGCTTTTG
>DWUX01000103.1 GCA_019120545.1 Candidatus Blautia stercoripullorum
GCAAGGTAAAAACAACCCAGCTGTAAACCAGGCCGCCGGAAACGGCGGTCAAAAAATGGGCCAGTACTCATGGTTTACCGTATACGGATGAACAACTGGCTTTGGGAGAGATTCCATCTGCCGGAGGATCTGGAGCCGGGGGAGGATCCCGGGATACAGGAGGCGGATTATTCTGCTGTGGGAAGGATCCTGGGAAAGCTGGAAGAGTATAGAAAAGTTCCTGCAGATGCGGTTAAGCAGCTGCAGGTATTTGACGCAGGGGAGCTGGTTGATTTTCTGGAAGATATTGTGACGGAAGCAATGAAGCAAGGCTTTGAGGAATAGAAAGGACATAGCTTTGAAAGTTATAGAAACATTTCTTCAGGGAAAAGAGAATGATCCGGATACCTGTGAGGATGGAATCTTTATCGGTGAAAACATAGCGGCGGTCCTTGACGGAGTGACGGCAAAGGGCACCTGCCTGTGGAAGGGCAAAAAAAGCGGCTGTTTTGGAAAGAACCTGCTTTTGAAGTACCTGGAGACGTGCCGGGATACAGAAACACCGGAGGAGTTTTTCTCCGGCCTTGACCTCCAGCTGGGACAGGCCATTGAAGAGAGGACTGATGAAATAGGGCCGGAAGACTTTCCAAGGGTATCGGTGATCGTGTATAATGAACGATGGAGAGAAATATGGTCATACGGGGACTGCCAGTGTCGTATCCATGACAAAGTATATGACCATGCCAAGAAGATCGACAAAATGAACGGAGAACTGAGAGCTTTCTATTTGGAATATTTTCTTTCCCAGGGCTGGAGTATGGAGGAATTGGAAGAAGAGGATCCGGGAAGAAAAGCTATTGAAACAAATCTGATCATGCAGCTGGCCTTTGAGAACAAGCCGGGAAAGTTCGGTTATCCAGTCCTGAACGGTCAGGGGATTCAGCCGTCTATGATAAAGCGCTATCAGGTAAATCCGGGAGATGAGATCGTCCTGGCCAGCGACGGTTATCCGGTGCTGAAAGGAAGCTGGCTGGAAAGTGAAAAGGCGTTGCAGGATTTTCTGGAACAGGATCCTATGTGTTTCCGGCTTTATCCCTCCACGAAGGGCGTAAAGCCTGGAAACGTAAGCTTTGATGACCGGGCGTACTGCAGGATACTGGCGGAGTAAGGCCAGGGAGACGGGAATGGAGAAAACTTCCGGAAAATACTGGAAGACAGGAAAAAGAGAATCAGTGATTAACCAGGGCGGCCAGAGGAAATACTATATCTTAGTACATGGGAGTTGGAGGCAGAGATATGGGAAATATACTTTTTTTGATCATAGATATGCAGAATGGATTTATCAATGGTTACACAAAGGATCTTCCAGAGAAAATACTGGAGTTTCAGAATAAGATCAGGGATTCTGTGATCACAGCGGGAACCCGCTATGTGAATCATAAAGGGACGGCCTGTTATGTTTTTGAAAACTGGAAGAGCTGTATGGAGGGAACCGAAGAAGCGGAGATCGTTCCGGAACTTCGGGGATGTATGTCCCAGGTATTTGATAAGGACAAGTACAGCTGCTGGAATGAGGAGACGAAACAGTTTATCCGTGACAATGGAGTAGAAAAAATCTATTTTGCCGGGGTCAATACAGGATGCTGTGTGCTGAACAGTGTGCTGGACTGCTATAATGACGTGGTGGACTGCACGGTTATCGAAGATCTCTGCGGGTCTACATCAGGGATCAAAGAGCATGAAGCAGCCTTGACAGTGTTGAGAAGCTGCATTACCCAGGAAAGGGTTATTTCTTCCGAACAGGCGGAAATAGAGATCTGTCTGAATAACGCTTAAGTTTAAAAAAGCTGATGCCAGAGGGACGAATGTGTGAAATTCGGCCCCGCCTGGTATTTGGCTTTTTATTTTTTTACAAATATTTTATGTATTGCAATTCATAATTGACTTGAGAAGTACTCTATGCTATAGTTTTCTTATAAAAAGACAATGAGAAGGATATGGGATGCAGAAAATACTGAAGTATACATGGCGGGAACTGAGAAAAACATTATCGGCAGAACAGACCTTTTATCTTGTTTTGGCATTTATTTTCTGGAAGTATCAGGCGGAAAGGAAAAAAGGCGACAATAAAAGGTTTAACCGGGAAGCTTTTGAGAAGGCCTTCGCTGAATATCCAAAACAAGTGCCTGAAGAAGCAGTCCGGCGTTTGGCAGAAAAGATAGACTGGAATTCGGGACAAAACAATCTGGATATCAAGAGTTCTATAAACAGGTTTGGGGAATGGATAGAATCCCTTTTTCATAATCCGGTGAAGTTGACGCCAGAATATTCAGATAACAAAGAGCTGTACCAGGAATTCGGACCTGCTCTCCAGAGGGTACTCCTGCTTTTAAATGAAACGGTAACTTTGGCTTCCGAGGAAGGGGTATATCCGGCAACTCCAGCAAGCGCACAGAAACTTATCGCGGAGCTTTTCAAGGAACAACCGATCCTGAAGGCGGCGGATCTGTGCTGCGGTACAGGGCTGCCAGGATTGAATATTCTGGATGCAATCTCCGGAAAGTGGGAGGAAATAGAGTATTACGGCGCGGACAGAGACGATATTTTCTGCAGTATTGCCAAGATCCTATTGTGGGAGACGGGTATCCCGAAAGGAAAAATCGAATGCAGAAACCTTTTGGACCCGCCGGAAGGCCCCGGGGAAGACTTTGATTTTGTCTTTATGGATGTGCCAAGGGGGAGAAACAGAGGAGAATTCTGGGAGAGAGATGATGTACGGCTGGAGCGGTTTAACAGAAAAACCGTGTATTCGGACTGGATATTTATTAAAGAAGCGCTGTATCAGCTCAATGAGAATGGACGGGCGGCTGTTCTGGTGACGCCGGGTGCTTTGATCCGGGCGAATGAAAAAAGGCTCCGGGAACAGATCTTCTTGAATGACTGGCTGGAATGCGTCATTACTCTCCCTGCCGGCTTGTATCCGGGAACCTCTACCGGGACAGAACTTATGCTTTTTTGTAAGAAAAAACAGCCTGCACGGCAGAACAAAATACTTCTGGCAGATATCAGCCAGTATTCTATCAAGAGGCATAACAATATCTCAGAAATTACTCATGAAGGGATTGAAGCGGCCGTCAAATGTCTGAGGGAATACAGAGAGATACCAGATATATGCACAATCCTGACAAAAAGGAATATTAACCTTGAAACCTATTCCTTTAAACCTATGCAGTACATCCGGTATGGATCCCAGAGACAGGGCGGAGAGACCTTCGCTCTGGGGGATATCAGTGAGATCATCCGGGGAAGCCAGACGCTGCCGAAAGAAATTTCCCCGGAAGAAGGAGATGCCCTTATTATCAATATCCGGGACATCCAGGATGAACGGGTTCACTATCAGACTGCAGACAAAATCAGCTGTTTACACCCGGCCTGCAAAGAAAAGTTCCGGATCAGGGAAGATGATATCCTCCTTACATCCAAAGGCGCAGTAATAAAATCGGCCATTGTGGAAACACCGCCTCCCGAGGCCTTTGCAAGCGGGAATATTACCATATTGCGGACAAACAGGGAAAAATATGATCCATATGTGCTGTTTGAGTACCTAAACTCTTCCCAGGGGATGCTGGAACTGGAAAAAATCCAGTCAGGAACCACTATAAGAATTCTGAACAATACAAATTTAAAGAGTTTCCAGGTCCCGGCATATGATAAAAGCTTAATGGAAAAAATCGGAAGCAGACTAAAAAGAAATCGAAAAACATACTTTCAGAAACTGAAAAATCTGGAAGAAGATTATAATAAAGAACGGAATATTTTGAACGGACTTTTAAAAGAGGAGGGAGAACATGAAACAGAAGAGTAATAAAACATTTATGATACTTTCAGCCTTAGGTATCCTGTTTGTTGTGGATGCTCATGCCTGGTTTTAGCAATCCTGGTAAAAGCGTCAATCCTGCAGATTTCTTTTGAGTTTACGGCCTTTCAGAACTCAGCAAGGTACAGATTTGAACCTGTGGCTGCCTTCAGAGTGTTGTATGTATTCTTTGGATTTTTTGGATCGCTGGCTGTGAAATATGGATGGAAAAAGCAAGTTTATAGGACATGAGGATAATGGGAAGGCAAATCAATATAATTTATAAAAGTTAACATCAAAATCAACATAAAATCAACATCAAAATGAGATTAATGCTCATTTTAATGTTGAATATTTGTAAAAATTGGATATAATACTTTATGAAAGGAGGATTGAAACTATGTTGATCCAATTTAATTTTAAGAATTATAAATCATTTCGAGATGATGCGACCTTAGATTTGTCTGCTGCCAAAATGACAGAGTTTTCAGAGCGTGTAGTAAGTGTAGGCAGTGAAAAAATCCTTCCGGTTGCTGCTGTATATGGCGCAAATGCAAGCGGGAAATCCAATGTATATAGTGCGTTTGAATATATGAGCAAGTATGTAGTGAATTCTTTTAAATATGGAGATGAAGAAAAGGATTTCAATGATATTAAACCAAGCCCCTTTCTTTTTGACGCATCTTCGGAAACAGAAGATACAAGTTTTGAGGTATATTTTACTGTGCCCGGCGACACAACAGAAAAGTGTTATAATTATGGATTTTGCATCGGGCAGACCGGTGTTACAGAAGAATGGCTGAATTACAAAGCAAAAACAGCTCGTAAGTATACAAGTATCTTCTACAGAGATGAATCAACTTTAGATTTGGCCGGTATTCCAAAAACAAGCAGAGAAAATATCGAAATTGCTTTGGAAAAGCAGGTGTTGATCGTCTCATTAGGTGCAAAATTAAAAGTAGCTAAATGTAAACTTGTAAGAGACTGGTTTCTAAATAATGAATTTTCTGATTTCGGAGACGCTTTCATGAATCTTTTCATGTCGCGTGCTCTTCCTGAAGGATTTGTTGATCATAAAGAGGTCAGAGAGAATGTTGTAAAATATTTTTCATCTTTTGATGAAACGATAAAAGGATTTGAGGTGACGAAACTCCCAAGTCAGGAAGATCCGAAAGAAGAAAAATATATGATTGATTCCTTGCATAAAAAAATAGGTTCTGATGAAATGGCAAAAATTCCATTGTCTCAAGAATCGGCAGGTACTTTAAAAATGTTTGCCCTCTATCCGGAACTGCAGTCAGTGATGAAAAACGGAGGGGTCTATTTTGTTGATGAGTTAAATGCCAGACTTCACCCGCTGCTTGTGCGTAATTTTATACTTACTTTTCTGAATCCGGAAATTAATATCAATCATGCCCAACTGATATTTACAACACATGATACTTGGCAGTTATCTAATCAGCTCTTACGCCGGGATGAGATCTGGTTTACCGAAAAAGACGATGAAGGGCTGTCAACACTATATTCTTTGGCAGATTTTATTGACGAGGACGGTTCACGGATCCGCAAAGATGAAAATTATGAGAAAAATTATTTGTTAGGTAAATATGGAGCAATACCATCCTTAAAGACTATTGATTTTTTGAAGGAGGGATAATCTGTGGCTCGCAAAGACAGAACAGGTAATAGAAAAACAAGAGATCAGCGCACGGCACGGTATATCCCTCAAATGGGATATTATCTGGTTGTGACGGATACAGAAGCTACTGAACGCTGCTATTTTACAGGATTACATGACAGTCTTCCGGAAAATATTAAGAAAAAACTTGTAATTAAAGTCGTTGAAACAAAGACTCAGAATTTGATCCAGAAGTGCCTTGAAATGACAGCCTATGAAGCCCAGTATCGCATTCCTTGGATCGTATTTGACCGTGATCAGGTTCCTAATTTTAATCAGATAGTCAAAGAGGCTGAAAAAATGGGTATCAGCGTGGGATGGTCAAATCCCTGCTTTGAAATATGGATGTTTGCATATTTTGGAAATATGCCCGCCATACAGGAATCATGGACTTGCTGCTCTAGATTTGGAGAATTATATAAGGCGAAAACAGGACAAGATTATTCTAAGGCAGATGCAGACATGTATAAGAGACTCTGTGAATACGGGGATGAAGATAAGGCACTTCAGATTGCCGCTCAAAAACATGCACAGTGCCTGAGAGAAGACAAAACAATTCCATCACAAATGGAAACTTTACGAAAGCCGATGGTGAAGGCGAAAGATCTAAATGTAGACAATACAGACAGATACCGCTTCATCATCCGGCTTTTTAATTTGAATTATTAGAAGCTGAAGTAATGGATGTATTAAGAGATATATGAAGAATTAAAGAAAAGAAGAACCCCCTGATATAGTGAAAAAAATCTTTAGAACCCGTTCTATATATCAGGGGATTCTTTTGCTTAATGAAAATTATGAGAGATTACCATTCTTGTCGCAGGAAAGAAGGACTTTTTCGGATATACTTCCAACATAGGCTCCATTTATATATGTTCCTGCTAAAACTGTGGCCGAAGCAGTATTTCCTGTCCTGCTAGAAGATGTACTTAATATTTTCCAAGTACTTACATAGCTTTCACCTGAAGCTGAAGCTGAAGTACATGAAGAAGTTTTTCCATCATAATAAAAATTAGCAGTTACTCTTGCATACCATAATGATTTACCACTACTGTTTTTATAAGTCGTAGTTTTACTTGCGTTTTTAATTGTTGAGCGGGCGGTAGTATTCGTAATAATGGTTGTTTCATAATAACTTCCATCGGATAAATACTCTCTTTGTATTTGATCTGAATTTTGCTCGGCAAATACCGAGACTGGTTGCATCATAATGGCGATTAAACATATTATAATTGTAAATATTTTTTTTGACTTTTTCATTTAAGTACTACTCTCCTTCTTCAATAGTGGTTACTTTAACATTTGGAATATTATTTGAAAAAATATCATAGCCTTTCCACCAGATAAGAAAATATGTAATCCATAAAAACAGAACTATAAGCACTAAAAAGCCAATAGCATTTCGGATTCTCTTTTTCAACTGGAACTTTAAATATATTCTTCCCTCTTCTTGATTTTTTATATAATCCACATACACATCTTCTGGATTCCCGAAGAATTTTACAACGTCCTCATATTTAGCGTTGGGATTTTCGATGGAATAGTCCCGCAACTGCATTTTGATATCTCTGAGGAACTTTCCTTCTGCGAATCCGATGCTTGGAAATAGAGTTCTTAATCTTTTGTAAAATAGTTGACAGTTTTTATTCATTTACTTTACCTATAAAATCATCTCCTTTAATTCTTCCTTGCGAAAGTTCAATATCGCATTGGTGGCATTGACAACACGTTCATAGTCTTCCAGCATTTCCTGGAGTTCTTTTCTGCCTTCCTCTGTGAGATGGTAATATACTCGTTTCATTCGTTTGCCTACGGTTTTTTCGTAGCTGCGGATATACCCTTTCTCTTCCAGCTTGTAAAGTGTAGGATACATGTTTCCTGCGGAAAGAGTGATCACATTATCAGACAGGTGGTTAAAAAGTTTTGCAAGTTCGTAGCCGTAGAAATCTCCTTCGGACAATAATTTTAAAAAGAGCATTTCCAGGCTGCCTTTTTTGTATTTTTCGCAATATTTTGGCATCTGAATCCCCTTTCTTTAAATAGGATACTTTAATTATATCTTATTTTAACCATCCTATCAATATCTGATAATTTAAAAAATTACAAATTTTGACCAGAAAGGGACATATATCCAACAATAATTGACAATAGCTGACTGGCTGTGGGCTGTTTTTCCAGCTGATACCCGGCTATTTCGTTAAGCAGAGACCGGTTTCGCTGCCAGATAACCTTGATAACAGTACGGATATCCCGTTCTATGGCAGAAGGAGAGACGGAAAAATGCCGTGCGGTTTCCGGATATATGGTTTTTGTAACAGACAAAAGCTTTGATTCTTCTTCAGCGCACAAAAGAACTGCTTTCATAAGATAATGAAAACCGGTATAATTGGGGGCAGCTCCAAGCTTCAGCAGCAACTCCTTGATCTTTTCCTCTTTAGGCGACTTCATTGTCTTCCTCCATGTCTTTAACTAATGCTTTGAAACCATTGAGGAAGATCAGCACCTCACATTCAGGAATTATCAACAGGAAAAATACAAAGCTCAGAGCAGAAAATCCATAGACACCATGCTCCTGGTCTATATATGCTCTGGGTGAAATGTGGAGCAGCTCTGCCATTTGCTCCTGGGTGTACTGCTTCTCATCACGGAAACTACAAATCTTTTCTCTTAGATAGGTCTGAAACAAATTTTTATACACGTTCATTTACTTAACCCTCCCGATTCGACAAATTATAAGAAAATATTACCTGCGTCAGAGTGTCTTAACCATGAAGTATACTACAGTATTTCTTAATGATAATTTACAATATATCCGGTGAGTTTTATATAATAATTTGATATACAATTTGAAAAATCTCAGAAATTTTGTGAATATCCGTGAATTACCAGGCAAATGGTGTCTTTGTGTAGAGATTATAAATGTGTGATATGCCATACCGGGGGAGCTTTGCCTTTTTAAAAACAGATATAATATAAGGTATATTTAGTAAAACATATCAAAAAAATAACCTATTATATATAGAAGCAAAAATACTGAATTCAATTTAGAAAAGGATCACACTGTTGAAAAAACTTCTTTAATAGTCTTGAATATAAGCACAATTGATTCATTTTTTTCTGCAAACAAAGAAAGATATATAGAAAGCATCATGTGATTTCAATATAATAAAGAAGTCTGTGATTCTATTTGCAAAAAAGATATAGGATACAGAAAAAAACATAGCAGTTTTTCATAGAAATAATAGGCAAAAACCCCGCAGAACAGAGGTTGTAAAACTGTTTTGTGGGGCTTTTGTCATTAAAAATGGCGATGAAAAGTTTCTCAAAGCAAATAACTATGAGAATGGAGAAAAAAATTCCTCCAACTGAGTACAATATAGCATAGAAATGGAAGCGTGTCAAACTTTACTATGAAAATGTGAATTTATTGAGGAAATGTGAAAGAATAGAAAACCGGTTGACATAGGTAAGGTTTAGGAATATATTAAAGTTTACAATTATTATAGATAACTTTTTTAAATGTTCTAATGACTGAATGGATTGCATCAGGTTATGGATATTTTAAAGAGAAACCTAAAATAATTGTAGATGATCCGCGAAAGATTCGCTAATACATAAATAATTTTTTACTATAGATACTGCAGTCTATCTTTTTGCGGGGAAAGATATGGAGGATGAGAGTCATGAAGATTAAAGAAAACTTCATTCTCAGAAAGATTGCGGGAGATGATGTGGTTGTTCCTATAGGGGAGAACATTGCAGACTTTAACGGAGCTATTACTTTAAATGAAACGGCAGCCCTGCTCTGGAAAGAGCTGGAGACAGGAAGCACCAGAGAAGAGCTGAAAGCAAGTCTCTGCAAAGAATATGATGTTCCTGAAGAAAAGGCATATAAAGACATTGATAAATTCGTAAATATTTTACAGGAACATGGGATTCTGGAGGAAGAGTAAAGTAAATGGAAGAACACTTGCTCACAGAGATGCCGAAAAGATATCCCATTGACGGGACATTTGAGTTGACAGTACGATGCAATCTGCATTGCAAGATGTGTTTGTTTCGCCATGACGATAGTGAGAATGCTGAAATTATAGGTAAGGAGCTTACAACGGAACAATGGATTGATATGGCCAAACAGGCAGCAGAGGCCGGAACATTGAATTTATTAATCACAGGCGGCGAACCAATGCTTCGACCTGACTTCTGTGAGATTTGGGAGAAAATTAATCAATTTGGTTTTTTTCTTCAGCTATACACGAATGCAACGTTGGTAACCCCCGAAGTGATGGCTGTATTAAGAAAATATCCCCCTCATGTTATTGGTATTACGGTTTATGGCTCTACACCTGAGATATACGAAAAGGTAACTGGATGTGGCGAAGCTTTCTATAAAATGTGCAGTGGAGTACAGGAATTGATGACACTTCCTTCTGCAATTCAGTTTCGGACTACAATTATCAAAGATAATTTTGAAGATGTCAGGAATATAGAAAACTTGATTTCAGAAAAATTTCATTGGAATGGAATTGTAAATGAACCCCGATGCGTACTGCCTCCAGTTAGAGGAGGAGCATCAAAAGCATGTGAAGTGCGTTTAGAGCCGGAAGATAATGTAAAGCTAATGTTTAGAAGGGGAATAGATTATGTAAAAGAACAAGTCGGTGAAAGAAAATTTGATATAAATAATCTGGAAGTCCGGGCTGTTCCTAGAAAGAAGGAAGAAGATAAAAAATCCCGATTTTCTTTTACTTTGTTTGGCTGTGATGCTGGCATGAAAAGCTACACTATTTCCTGGGACGGTAAACTGTTAGGATGCCAGACCCTTGGAGATTTTCAGACAGATGCATTACACGATGGATTAAAAAAGGCATGGAAAGATTTTCCTTTTACGGTTAAATTTCCAGAACTAAATGAAAAATGTAGTAACTGTAGTATTGCAAGATATTGCGAAACCTGCTATGCTTCAAGATTAGCTGAAACAGGTTCCTTAAATGGCTGGCCGGAGTATCAATGCAGGGATGCTCATGAAATCGCCAGATTAGTAAATGGAGGTAAGTTTTATGAAAAAGTATGAAGAGCCTAAGATAACACTCAATGAGTTTAGATTAAATCAAAGTATTGCTGACGCATGCTGGTCACTTACGGGGGAAAATAAACCTCATGGTAAACCGGGAAATAATGGTTATTCTGGACCTTTTACTTATGATATATCAGGTGAAGGATATGTCAGTTTTTGGGTGAAGAGTATGGATGGAAATTGTAGCAGTGGACCGGACGCTTTTAAGATTATATATTATGGTAGTAAAATTGGGGAAGATGGAACCCCTCTTAATGGAAAAAATGTTGAGGGAACTGCAATGGAAATAGAATTGGAGAATGCCCTTTCAACGGCGGCAGCTCATAAGGGTGAGCCATATAAAGGCATGTCTATAGATTTTCCTGTTGATCCGGATCCATCTTGGAGTTTATAATTGGATCACGGGACAGTATTTAAAATAGGAGCCTTTTTTTGCAGAATAGAACAGGATTTTTCTTTTGATTTTTTTAACTTATGGTCAAATAGAGTAGAACCATATTTAGCCGAGTCTGTTGAATCGGAAAATATGATTACTGTGTCTTACAGGGAAAAAATATTTCCTGAGAAGCGTACTTTTTTGAAAAGTGAGAGTTCAGGCTTTTTTGCAAGTTATATTACGAAAGATTGTAATGATACAATCTACTTTCAATACATACGGAAGTCAAATCAGAAAGTATATGTTACATTTTCTGCAGAAAGAGATTATAGAGAAATATGTCTGTTAGAAGACAATACAAATTCATATAGAGTATTTCCCTTTGAATATTTAGGGCAGATTATTCCGTTCTCCGCTCTTACTTTTAAGATACTCACTTTACATGCTGTTCTCATGGAATACGATGGCAAAGGAATTATTCTCTCTGCCCCATCCGGCACCGGAAAATCTACCCATGCCCATTTTTGGCGTGACTGTTACCGGGCTCTGATTATCAATGGAGATAGGGCTCTCTGTGGGAAAAAGAATGGCATCTGGACCGGATACGGTATGCCCTGGTGCGGAAGTTCCGGGGAATATATCAATAGGGATGTGCCTATACGTGCAATCGTAGTCCTTCAGCAGGCGGAAGAAAATGAAGTGCGCCTTTTGACGCCTTTAGAAGGTTTCCAGAGAATGTATGAAAACCTGGTACTGCCTCAATGGGACAAGGATAAAGTGAATCAGGGACTGGATTTATTTGACGATATGCTTGCGAATATTCCGGTGTACCTGTTGAAATGCAGACCGGAGGCAGAGGCTGCAGCAGTATTAAAAAGAGAAATAGACAAACTATAAAGGAAATATCATAGATCTGGAAAAGATCAGGAATACCAAGGACACCCAGGGGGCTGTCCTGAAAACATTATTCAGTGCTTTACTATAAAC
>DWUX01000104.1 GCA_019120545.1 Candidatus Blautia stercoripullorum
CCGACCTCCGCCTTACCAAGGCGACGCTCTACCGACTGAGCCAAGGCAGCAAACTGTGCTGTTGCGTATCACAGTTATGTATTCTACCAAAAAGAGATATCTCTGTCAACATATTTTTTTGTTTTTTTTAGAAAATTGTAACTATCCAGCTATTGGACATTATGATTCTGCTATTTCCAGATCACACGGGCTTCTTTCCTGGGAGCTGTGCGGACATAATGTCTGTCGGGATAGCCTAAAAGCATACAGACCTGAATCGTTTCGTCTTCAATGCCAAGCCATTCTTTTAAAGCCGGATCGGCATTGGCGATCCGGGCCAGATATCCATTATACAGTACGCCCATATCCATGGAGACCGCCAAAGTTTCTATATTCTGGGCGGCAAGTCCTGCGTCCAGGGGCCGGTCTGAAGTGATAAACAGAAGGGCGGGAGCATTGCGGAAAAGAAATTCATCGGCGGGATCTTCTTTTCTTCGCTTATTAAAAGAAAGGTAAGGAAGCAGGTCACGGCTGACTTTTTTCCCTTCCTGAACTTTTATGTTTTCAATATAGTCCCAGACCATAGATTTCAGTTGTTCCAGCTGATCCTGGACAAAGATAAAACCATTGCCCTGACAGTTTTTAGCAGTCGCAGTATAACGGCCGGCCTGTACCAGAAGCTCCATGTCAGTCCGGGGCAGTTTTTGAGGTTTGTAGCTGCGGATGCTACGGCGGAATTTTATGGCGTGAAGGACCTGCTCTGGCTTCAGGCGGAAGCCTTCCGGATCATACTCTTCAACATCTGCCATGTCATATTCCGGGATAGAAACAGCGCCCTTGGGACAGACTGCCACACAATGTCCGCATTGGAGGCAGTCCTTTAAAATCTGTGCTTTTTCATTCTGGATCTTTATATTTAAGGCTATACAATCATCGGCACAAAGGCCGCAGCCGATACATTTTTCTTTGTCGATCTTTACCATAATACTATCCTTTCCTGAGAGAAGATTTTGGTTTCCTTTTTTAGATTCTACCATAAATCTTGATTTTTGTCCTGGTTTTGTTATCATAGTAAAAGGAAATTGCAATATGGGATATTGGAGAAATCTATGAGAGAGAAAAAAGAAAAATTGGTAGTTTCTTTTCTGACGACCACTCAGGCCATGGCAGCGGAGAAATATTGTCAGAAAAACCAGATACCCGGACGGATCATCCCTCTTCCAAGTGAAATATCCGCGGAATGCGGCATTGCCTGGTGTACGGAGCCGGAGGAAGAAGAACGGATCCGCCAGGTGATCAACGATGGAGGAATCCAGGCAAAAGGAATCCATCGGGTATATCTATATCAGTAACCGGAAAGACAGCAGTACGGAAATGGAAAAGGAGAAAATCATGGAAAAAAGAGTAGACGCTATGGGTATGACCTGCCCGAAACCAGTAATACTTGCAAAGAAAGAAATGGACAAGAGCCAGCCAGGGGATGTGGTCATTGTTCAGGTGGATAATGAGGTGGCAACAGAAAATCTGAGAAAGCTGGCCAATTCTCAGGAAGCTGATTATGAAATGAAAAAGCTGGGAGACAAGCATTACGAAGTGAAGATCACAGTGAAAAAAGAGGGAACTTCCCAGGGGGAAAAAGAACCGGAATATATTTCCTGTGTGCCTCAGGGGCAGAAGAATACGGTGGTAGTGATCTCTTCTGATAAAATGGGAGAGGGAGATCCGGAGCTTGGAGAGATCCTGATCAAAGGATTTATTTATTCCCTGACTCAGCTGGAAAAGCTGCCGGATACAGTTTTATTTTATAATAAGGGAGCATTCCTTACCTGCGAAGGATCCCCGGTCCTGGAGGATCTGAAGACACTGGAAAAGGAAGGCACCAAGATCTGTACCTGCGGCACCTGTCTGGACTTTTATAAGATGAAGGAGAAGCTGGCAGTAGGAACTATTGTAAATATGTATGTGATCGTAGAGACTCAGTCTAAAGCTGACCTGATCATCAAACCATGAGAAGCAAGAGGAGAGAGTTATGAAACCTGTGATCGTAAGAGGCGGCGGTGATCTGGCTACGGCTACTATACACAGACTTTGCAAAAGCGGCTATCCGGTGATCATCCTGGAATGTGAGCGGCCATCTGCCATCCGCCGTCTGGTCTCTTTTTGCCAGGCCGTTTATGAGGGGACCATGGAGGTGGAAGGCCTGACCTGCAGCCGGGCGGAAAGCTTTGAGCAGGCTCTGGACCAGGTTTCATGGAACCATCCCCAGCTTATAGTGGATCCCCGGGGAAAATGTCTTGAACACTATCATCCGGATGTTCTGGTAGACGGAATCCTGGCCAAGGAAAATCTGGGTACCAGAAGAGATATGGCAGAACTGACTATAGCTCTTGGCCCTGGTTTTACCGCGGGAGAAGACGTGGATTATGTGATAGAGACCAAGAGAGGACATTATCTGGGAAGGATCATCTCCCAGGGAGCAGCTATCCCCAATACAGGAGTTCCAGGGGTGATCGGCGGCTACGGAAAAGAAAGAGTGATCCATTCTCCCTGTCCGGGAATCTTCCATCAGGAAAAAGAAATCGGCGACTGGGTGGAAAAGGGCAGCCGGATCGGCTGGATAGAAAAAGAAGGAGAAACTGTCTCTGTATGCACAGAGATTTCAGGGGTTCTCCGAGGGATTATCCAGGAGGGCTATCCGGTAACAGAACATTTCAAGATCGCAGATGTAGATCCCAGAAAAGAGTCTCAGGCCCACTGCGCCTTAATATCAGATAAGGCCAGATGTATCGCAGGCAGCGTTCTGGAGCTGGTCAGCGCCTATGAAAAGGGTGTGCTGGAAAGATGAAACTGTATCAGATCATAGAAAAGCTGGGAAGGCCAGAAAAACCTGTGATCTCCTTTGCGGGAGCCGGAGGGAAGACTTCCTGTATCCTGGAATTGGCCAATGACTGGGCGGCCCAGGGGAAAAGAGTGCTGGTCACCACCACCGTTCATATGGAACGGCCGGAGATCCTGGGAAGAACCGGCTGGATCGACCAGCCGGCAGAAAATATCAGAAAGGCCCTGGAGACTCCGGGGGTGGTGATCGCCGGATCCGGCAGCGAAGTTCCGGAAAAAATCCAGGGACTTTCAGAGGAGACCTACAGCCAGGCAGCTGCCAAAGCCCAGGCAGTTCTCATAGAAGCAGACGGTTCCAGAAAATTTCCGGTAAAAGTACCAGGGAGAAACGAACCGGTGATCAGAGAGGATACCACCCATATCCTGATCCTGGCAGGAGCTTCGGCTCTTGGCAGGCCCCTGGATCAGGTCTGTCACAGGCTGGAATATGCCAAGAAGATCCTCGGCCCGCAAAGCCGGATCCTTACCGGAGAGACGCTGGGAAAATTGCTGGAAAAGGGCTATGTGGAACCACTAAAAAAACAATATCCGGGAAGAAAACTTGCAGTGATCCTGAATCAGCAGGATCTTCTGGAAGAACCGGAAAAGGTAAGAACTGTCATAGAATCCCAGATGTCTGTTCCCGTTTTCCTCCATTCCAGGGAGGAGAAAAAGAAAGGTATACACATGATCCTTCTGGCGGCAGGTTTCTCTAAAAGATTCGGAGAAAACAAACTGCTGTACCCGGTAAAGGGGAAGCCCATGTATCTGTGGACTATGGAAAAACTGAAGGAAATACAGAAAGAAGGTCTGGCAGATTCTCTGGTGGTGGTCAGCCAGTATGAAGAGATCCTAAAAGAAGCCGGGAGGCAGGGGATCCTCGGGGTGAAAAATCCTTACAGCGAAAGGGGGATTTCCTCTTCTCTTCAGATTGGTCTGGAGGCAGCCGCAAGACTTAAAGACCGGGATACAGAGGACTATTATATGTTTTTTGTGGCCGACCAGCCTTTCCTTAGGAAAGAGACAGTGGAAAACTTTCTGGCAGATTTTGAAAAAAGTGGAAAGAAGATTGGCTGCATGTCTTACCGGAAGACTCCGGGAAATCCGGTGATCTTTCATGAGTGCTTTGTGCCGGAACTGATGGAGCTCCAGGGGGATACAGGAGGAAAAAGAGTTCTGAAAAGACATTTGGAAGAAGTGTTTTTTTACGAGACGGAAGACCCTGGAGAACTAGAGGACTGGGATTATAAAGAAAAAATTTTAGAATAGAATATTATGTGTTATTTGCGCTTTTTCAGATAAAAAGTAAGAGGAGTAGTTTTATTGTCTGGAAAAGCGCTTTTTTATACAAAACTATAAAAATAAATGAATAAGTGATAAAAGTAGTTGGACAAATAGTTTAGAATGTGATATTATAGATAAAATGATAATATAAAATATAATAATGTATTAATAATTGATAAAATATATACAATACGTATAATTTAAGAGCGTTTCACTTTAAAATTGCCGAAAGAAAGAGGTGATACCAATGTATAGTTAATTTTTATACTTTAAAACAGATATGAGGTTAACTAAATTTTTTTATATTTGATTAGCTATTTATTGTGAGGAGGGTAATCTATGAATATTAAAAAAATATTGTTGGGTACGTTATTATCTGCAGCATTATTATTGACTTCCGTTTTTTCTGTCCAGGCATCTGCTGTGGAAACAATGGAAGACAAAGAACAAAATACCAGTACTAGATCTGGTGACGATATGATCGACGCTTTGGAAACAGTAAAAATCGGAAAGGCCAAATATAGGTTATATACGTGTACGATACTGTTAAGCAATGCGTCAGAAGGAAAAATTGACTTTAGTATACAATCCTATGAAGGCGCGTCACCTACCGAAATTACTAGAATAGAGAGTTTGTCTAAAACAATGTCATTAGATGTAAGCGCTAGTTTTATTGGTGGATCGACGAAAAACTCTAGGGGTTCTAATAGCATAAAGGGTGTTTCAGGAAACTTTAGTCAGCAAAGCGGATCAGGCACAGGACTTCTGTATTCTGGCTTTTCAACGGGTACATTTTCATGCTCTGACGGAAGCTGGACCAGGAATACAAGTTGTTCACGTTTTTTTTAGAAGATAAGTGCATAAATTGTGGAAAAATTTGAGTGATAAGTAGAACAGTGAGTTAGAAAGGGGTGGTAGGATGAAACGTGGAAAGTATCTGATTTCAGGTATTGTCGCTCTCAGTATGCTGGGCGGCTGTTCTCCGGCAGGACTAAGTGAAGCCCAGCAGGAAAAATTGAGGGATGGCCAGTATTCGGAAGTGGTAAAAGGGACTACAGTAAGGAGTACCTATTCTGTAGAAAACTCCGGGATTTTTTATATCGGACGGAATAATACGCTGCTGATGTATTATGACTATGACGCTGACGAAAACTATGTTCTTTGCAGCAGCCCGAACTGCCGCCACAAAGATTCCTCCTGCCCCGCTCATGTGGAGGATAATTACAGCACCTACAGCTTTGCTTATTATGGCGGGAAAGTATACTATTTGCGGAAAGTAGAGTATGAGTCTGAGCATATCCAGCTTATATCTATGGACGCAGACGGACAGAATCAAGAGACTGTGGCAGAATTAGATGCGGGGGACTATTCCTATGATACATGGACAGTAAGCAGTATCCTGCCTGTATATTTCAGCCATAACAAGGCACTTTTGCAGATATCCTATAAAAAAATCATTTCTGAGGATGAGGAAGGGAACACAGTTACAGCTTGGGGAGACCAACTGGTGATGATCGATTTATCTGACGGAGAGATCAGAGAACTGACAGAGGTCTTACTATATGGAGATGAGGTGGAAAGACTGCAGTTTGTTCTTGTTACAGAAGAGTTTGCCGTATATGAGGATATGAGGTATGAAGAACCTGTAATGAGCGAAAATGAGTATATCCAGACCTATGGAGAAGAGGCATTTAAAACAGACTATTATGATTATTATGAGGAACATATGAACAATACTCAGGCGACAGGGGTCTACAGAGCTGTAAATCTGGAAACCGGAGAGATCAAAGAAATCTGGTCAGACGTTATGTACCCCTCTTATGGCGAAGAAAGTTCATATCCTGTTATGATGGGGCCTTATTTTATATACGCAGATAAAGAAAAAATTTATTATTTGCCCCCTGAAGTTTGCTATGGACCGGAGCCTGGGCAGCTAGAGATGTATTCTATAGATATGGACACAGGAAAAGAGGAGCAGATAGCGCCATTTACAGAACCAGTAAATAATTGGCTGTATATCGATCAAAACAGCAATGGAAGAAACATTTACAGAGAGGGAGAGATAATCTTTTGTGATTATTCCCATGAGAAGGGAACTCACCAGATGTATAAATATTTCCTGGCTACCGGAGAAATGGAAAGCATCAGAGAAGAAAGCAATGATTACTATGTCTGGGGGATGACAGATGAACGGGTGATCCTCAGTGACACAGATAACCTGCATCTTTCATGGATGACTAAGGAAGACTACGAAAAGGGAGATTACGGAGCCGGAAAGAAAATCTCTTTTGACTGGTAGGATAAGGGGGGAGAGGTATGGGGGAATTGGCGATTCAGAATCTTTCCAAGAAATATGGAAACAAAACCGCTCTTGAGAAGGTTGATATTATACTGACAAACGGAGTGTATGGACTTTTGGGACCAAACGGCGCTGGAAAGAGTACCTTGATGCAGCTGATAACTTTAAATCGAAAGCCGTCATCAGGAGATATCCGCTGGAACGGAAAGTCGATTTTTGCTGAAAGCACCAGGTTTCGGTATGTATTAGGCTATATGCCCCAGGAACAGACTCTGTACCCTTCCTTTACTGCAGAAGAATTTCTTTTTTATATAACGGCGCTTCATGGGATGAAAAAAAGCAAGGCTTCCATTGCTGTTGAAAATGCACTGAAAAATGTAAATCTTGAGATGGCTGCAGGGCAGAAAATAAGGACATTCTCGGGGGGGATGAAGCAGAGACTTCTGCTGGCCCAGTCTATCATTTCAGATCCTGAAGTCCTGATCTTAGACGAGCCGACTGCAGGACTGGATCCCTACCAGAGGGTCGAAATCCGTAATTTGATCGCGGGTATGTCTTTAAACAGAATTATATTGATCGCTACGCATGTGGTTCAGGATGTAGAAGTGATATCAAAGGAGATAATTCTGATCAAAGAAGGAAGGCTGGTAAAGACAGGAAGCTCCTTTGACCTGTGCAGAGAATTGGAAGGGCATATATTTGAGGCGGCAGTACCGGCGGAAGAAGTAGAATCTATAAAGCAATGCTATAGGATTTATGGAATTAAAGAATTAAACAGTCAACAGCTGTGTGTCAGGCTGTTTTCAGATAAAAAGCCGGATAATATGGAAGTCCGGATAGCAGCACCCACACTGGAAGATGTTTATCTGTATGAACTGGGGGGGAAGTCGGATGAGAAGCCTGGTCAAAGCTGAATTTAAGAAAATATGGGCGAATCCCTTTGTGCTGGTGATCATAGCAGGTTTGCTTTTCTTTCAGGGCTGTATGGTATTTTATACCTTAAATAAAAAGGGTGAGGACAACTATAGCGAGGCGGATCTGGCCTCCCTGTATGAAGAGATCAGGGGCCTGGCGGCAGAGGAGCAGATCAGAGAACTAGAAAACCTCTCTTCCAGCATTAAGGCAGAATTGTTTCAGGATTTTGACGAGACAGATTATATGGAACAATTTGGCCGGTTTATGGCAGTCCAGTATATTATAGAACATATCCAGAACTGCAGGGCGTACCCGGATTTTTTGGAAGAAGTTACACAGGAAGCGGAGAGAATGCAGGGATCCTCTTTATTAGCTCAAAGAGAATCTTTTTCTGTCAGAAATATGGAGGCTATAAGCGAAATCTACCAAAGACTTCCGGCAGCAGAGCTTTTCCCGGACTCATCCGCAGGAATATCTCAGCTGACAGAAAATAAAATGTTAGATTTTATCCTGCTTTTGATCTTTTCCATGCTGGCATATCTTCTGACTGTTTCAGAGAAAAAAGAAGGTTACTATCCTTTGTTATGTACAATGCCTAAAGGAAGGAAAAAATTGTACTTAGGGAAAATGATCGCCTTGTGCACTCTGGTAATAGGCACTATGGCCTTGTTTTTTGCCACTGTAGTTTTGATCGTGCAAAAAAGCATAGGTTTTTGTTCCATGGACATACCGGTCCAGTCTCTGGATATTTATTATCAATGTCCATATGAGATGTCAGTAGGAGAGTATTTATTCTGCTTTTTCGTGTTTAAGTCTTTCCTTTATCTGACAGTCTCCTTCCTGCTTTTGGCAATAGGTACAGCTGCTTCTACTTATGTATCTGCCTGCTGTATAGAAGGGGGGATTCTTCTTGGCTCCCTATTTATCCAGAAAGCTGTCATGCCCTATTCGGCAATGGGGATTTTCAGCGAAATGAGCTTAACGGCTTTACTGGACACAGAGCATTATTTTATAACTGCAAAAAACCTAAATTTTTTTGGATATCCGGTGTCTTCTATGAGCATCGGCATAGTCTCTGTTGCTTTATATTTTGTTGTCTGCTTTTTCTTTTCCTTTTTGAAATGGGGAAATGCTTCGGAGAATAGGATTCCAGAAGGACTGACCTTTAGGATAAAAAGAAAGAAAGTATCTTTTAACAGGAAAAATAAGCTCCTTTATTTTGAATGTAAAAAGCTGTTTCTGACAGAGCATGCATGGATTTTTTGCGTGATCTTCATAGCGGCATTGGCAGTTCTCCATAGACCGATGAAATTTGTAGGACTGGAAGATTATTATTATGATCATTATTCTCAACAGCTGACAGGAAAGCTGTCTTTTGAAAAAAAGGAATATCTTGTTAAAGAGAAGGAGCGGATAGAGACAGCGGAAGAACGTATAAATGCGTACTATGAGAAATTTGATAAGGGTGAGATCAGCCAGAGAGAGCTGGAATATTATCTGCAGAAAGAAGAAATCACTACAGAACAGAGCTATGCATTTTCCAAAGTGGAGGAACAATATGAAATACTGGAAAAAATAGAGAAACAAGGAACTGATGCTGTTTTTTTGAATCAGCAGGGATGGGAAAAATTTTTTGGTGAAGAAGGCAGAAAAGAGCAGCTGAGAGATTTTTTGATCTTAAATGCTTTTTTGATATTTTGCCTGCATAACTTTTTTTCAATGGAAAAGATTTCCGGAGTCAGAAAAATAGCCGGGTGTTCTCCCTATGGAAGACGTACTGGATATTATAAAATCATATCCGCTGGGATTTTAAGCGGAACAGCCGCAGTTTTTCTCTATCTGCTCCAGCTGGTCTCTATCCATGCCAGCTGGGAGTTGTGCGGATGGAACTCTCTGGAAATAGGGATAGAGTGTATAACTGTAAATGAGAGCGGTATCCGGAATATTCCCATTCTGGCTTTTCTGATCGTCCAGGGAGGCATCCGGATTATCCAGGCGGCTGTCTCATCAGGAATCATTCTTCTTTTTTCCTGGATTTTTGAAAAACCATTGATGACTATAATATTTTCCTATGTTTTGCTGATATTGCCGGGAATATTTAGGCTGATGGGAATACTTTAAAGGACTGCTGCATTAGACAAGAATCGAGAAGGTCTGGTGCAGCAGCCCATATTTTTTCCTTTATTCCGGATATACCAGCCGGTCCTGGGAAATATCTGTCAGGACCTCATCTAAATATTTTTTCGCCAGATAATTGGCCATTCCCAGATTCATATCCAGGTAGTTTCCGCAGTCTTTCGGAGAGGCGCCGGGTACTTCCCCTTTAAAATCACGGATGAAAACAAACATTTCTTTCACCAGGTCTACGATATCTTTTGATTCATAGTCTCCTGCCAGCAAGAGATAAAATCCGGTGCGGCAGCCCATAGGGCCGAAGTAAACGGTCTTGGAACCGAAAACCGGATGATTTCTTAAGAAAGTAGCCCCAAGATGTTCAATGGTGTGGACTTCTGCAGTATTCATAACAGGTTCGTCATTGGGGGAGGTCATGCGCAGGTCAAAAGTGGTAATAGTCTCAGCCCCTACATGATCTTTCCGGGATACATAGACACCGGGTTTCAGTTTGATATGGTCAATGGTAAAGCTTGCGATTTTTTCCATTTTTTTCAGTCCTTTCTCATTTTTTAACAACAGGCAGACAGGGCCTTTTGTTCACAGCATTTATTATAGACGCTGAGAGTAAGAATGTCAAAACATAACCCCTCGGGGGGCTTGTGAGAAAAAAGAAATCCGTGATATACTATCGGCTAGCCGCAGAGCGGTGACATACTTCCTGCCAGAATTGACAGGTATAAGTCAAGAACTTTATATACAGTAGGGAAGGAAAGAAAAATATGGAATTACTGAATCAGATAGAAGAATACTGGACAAAGAGAGCGGAGGGTTATTCCCAGGTAAACCAGGGAGAGCTGGCTACACAGCAGAGGCAGATCTGGCTGGAAAATCTGAGAGAACATCTTCCTGACAAAAAGCCGGAAGAGGTGAAGATCCTGGATATCGGAACCGGCCCGGGATTTTTTGCGATTATCCTGGCCCAGGCCGGCTATCAGGTGACGGCAGTGGATTATACAGAGGAAATGCTGAAAGAAGCCCGGCATAATGCGGGAGAGCTGGCAGAAAAAATCCAGTGGCTGCAGATGGACGCCCAGAATCTGGATTTTCCGGATCAGACTTTTGACGCTGTGGTGTCCAGGAACCTCACCTGGAATCTGGAGAATCCCACCAGAGCCTACCAGGAGTGGCTGAGAGTGCTGAAAAAAGGAGGAAAGCTCCTGAACTATGATGCCAATTGGTACCATCACCTTTTCGATGAGGAAAAACGGAGGGAATACGAAGAAGATCGGAAAAGAGTAGAGTCCCTTCACATGGAGGACCATTATACCTGCACAGATATCGACGCTATGGAGGATATTGCCAGAAAAGTACCTTTAAGCCGGATCAACCGTCCTCTCTGGGATAAGGAGCTTTTAGAGGATCTGGATTGTTCAAAAGTGGAAATCGAAGAGGACGTCTGGAAGAGAGTCTGGAGCCGGGAAGAACGGGCAAATTATTACTCTACGCCTATGTTTTTAGTAGAAGGGGAGAAATAAAAGCCATAGTTGCCCCCTGGAGGGAAACGTGCTAAAATATCTCCTAAGGAAAACGTAGCAGTGGAGGACATAAATTATGATAAAGGATAAAAAAGTTTTGTTCAGCGGCATGCAGGCAACAGGAAATCTGACTTTAGGAAATTATCTGGGCGCCCTGAAAAACTGGGTGACTTTAAGTGATGATTATGAATGTTTTTACAGCGTGGTGGACATGCATTCTATTACCATCCGTCAGGATCCGGCAACTCTGAGAAAGAGGGCCAGGGCTTTGCTGACTCTTTATATCGCGGCAGGGTTAGATCCCAAGAAAAACTGTATTTATTATCAGTCTCATGTGTCCGGCCATGCAGAACTGGCCTGGATCCTGGACTGCTTTACTTATATGGGTGAACTGAACCGTATGACGCAGTTCAAAGATAAGGCTGCGAAACATGCAGACAACATTAACGCAGGTCTTTTCACTTATCCGGTGCTGATGGCGGCGGACATTCTTCTGTACCAGGCAGATGTAGTGCCGGTGGGCATTGACCAGATGCAGCACCTGGAACTGACCAGGAATATTGCTATCCGTTTCAACAATCTTTACGGAGATGTGTTTACTGTGCCCGAGGCTTATATCGGCAAGGTAGGAGCCAAGATCATGAGTCTCCAGGATCCATCCAAAAAGATGTCAAAATCCGATGAAAATCCTAATGGAAGCATCTATCTGATGGATGACCCGGATACGATCATGAGAAAATGCAAACGGGCGGTGACAGATTCAGAAGCCTGCATTGCCTACAGAGAGGAGCAGCCGGGACTGAAAAATCTTATCGATATTTACTGCGCATGTATGGGAAAAACCCCCGATGAAGCAGTTAAAGAGTTTGAAGGCAAAGGCTACGGCGAGCTGAAAATGGCTGTAGGAGAAGCGGTAGTCAGCGTTCTGAAGCCTCTCCAGGAGGAAGTTGCCCGCCTGGAAAAGGATAAGGGATACATCGATTCTATTATTAAAGAAAACGCCGAAAAGGCCCAGTATTTTGCAAATAAAACACTGAGAAAGGTTCAGCGCAAGGTTGGTTTCCCGGATAGGATCCGGTAACAGCAGGAGGTGTTTCATATGACCATCGAAGAAGTGATCGCAGTTTTAGCAATGCAGGAGGAAATTCTCCAGTTCGGACATTTTACCAATGAAGACGCATGGGCTCTTGGAAATCTTATCGTGGCAGAAGCCAGAAAAAGAGGCCTGGATACAGCAGTGGAGATCCGGCTGAATAATGGTTACACAGTGTTTAAATACGCGGGAAACAGCACCAATTTAAACAATGAAGCCTGGATGGATAAAATGTATGCTACGGTCCGGAGAGTGGAAAAAAGCACTATGCTCCTCTACAGCGAATTGAAGAAGTCAGAGGAAACTCTGGAGGATATTGGCCTGGATCCCAGAGAATATTCTTATATGGGCGGCGGATTTCCTATACGCGTAGAGGAAGTGGGAGTGATCGGCGTGATCCTGGTTTCCAATCAGAATCATTTTGTAAATCATGACATTATCGTCAGGGCTGTGAGCAGATATCTTCATGTAGATGAAGTGCCCAGGATACGGGCGCTGTAAAAAATAAAAGAAGATCGGAGGCTTTTCTCTTTAAGGGAGGAGAGTCTCCGATTTTTTTGGGGAAAATTAATAGATAACTTTCCAGGTATTGAAAGAATATTTGGGTAGAATACTTTACAATAGCTTGATTTTCCTGTATTTCAGGACAGTTATCGAAAATTTCTGTTAAATAAATTGACTTTTCTTCCAGAGGATTATACAATGAGAAAAATTACTCAGAGAGGGGAGAAAAAAGATGAAAGAAAAAGCGCCGGGTAAGACTTTGCTGAAAGTAGTAGGGATCATTATGGTGGTTTTGGGAGTTTTCTCTTTCCTTTTTAACCTGATCAATTTTGCCGCGATCGGTATGATCGGAGAAGGAGAACTGGGAGAAATCCTGGAACAGACTCTTACGGCCCAGGGAGTGACGATCGAAGAATATCAGATCAGTGTGTATGTCACGGCTGCAGGGGCCTTGCTGAATACAGCGGCGGGGATCCTTGCCATTGCAAACTGCAATAAGATACGAAAAGCAGGTGTCTGCTTCATCTGCGGAATTCTTTTGCTCTTATGGCAGCTGGGAAATGACGCTTATGCCGCTATTACATCCGGAGTGACTGTATTCAGCGTTATTACTATGGCAGTAGGGCTGATCCTGCCTTTGCTTTATTTCTGGGGAGCGCTGAAAAATCGTCAGGCTTTGCTGGACGGTATGGAGCATCAATAGGGGCGAGAGCTTTGTTTCTGCAGAAAGTGAGGACAGGACGAGACAGAAAGAAAAAATCTGTTTTGTTCTGTTCTCTCTGGTTTCGAGAGGTTTACGATTAGAAAATCAGCATATGAAGAAAGGAAAAGGGTATGGAACATCTTATTAAGGTTGTGGATTTGTGCAAGGTTTATAATCCGGGAGAAAATGAAGTGCGGGCCTTGGATCACGTTGACTTGGAGATTGATCAGGGAGAATTTGTGGCGATCATTGGCCAGTCAGGTTCAGGAAAATCTACTTTTATGAATATGCTGGGCTGTCTGGACGTTCCTACTTCAGGAAAATATTATCTTAATGGCACAGATGTGTCTACTATGACAGACAACCAGCTGTCGGAAGTGAGAAACAGGGAAATTGGATTTATTTTTCAGGGGTTCAATCTCATCCCGAACCTTACCGCAGAAGAAAATGTTGAACTGCCTTTGATCTATCGGGGAATGGATAAGAAGAGCAGAAAAAAACTGGCCCAGGAATCTTTGGAAATGGTAGGTCTTGGAAACAGGATGAACCATAAGCCGGCAGAAATGTCAGGAGGACAGCAGCAAAGAGTGGCGATTGCCAGGGCGATCGCCGCAAAACCCCCGGTGATCCTGGCTGATGAGCCTACCGGAAATCTGGATTCCGGATCCAGCAAAGAGATCCTCGGGATACTGAAACAGCTTCACAGCGGAGGGAGAACAGTAATCCTGATCACCCATGATGACGGGATTGCCTCTCAGGCAAAAAGAGTAGTCAGGATCATGGATGGAAAGATAGAATCGGATTTTATCAATCCCGAATATGAGCAGGCGGAGGAGAAACATGAACAAGGGAATGATGAAGAGTAAAAATAAGATCATGCTGATCACATTAGGATGTATCGGGGTGGTATTTCTTATCATCATATTGATCGGCGCTATGAATCCGGGAAGAGAGAGTCTTCCTTCTGTGGATACAATAACTGTGACAAAAGGAGATGTGACCCAGGAAGTAGATGCTTCCGGGAGTGTGGAGAGTGAGCAGAAGAAAACCTTTTTTTCTCCGGTGAATGGAGAAATACAGACAATGACTGCTGAAACAGGCGATACTGTAGAAGCGGGGCAGGATATCATCAGTTTTGATCTGGAAAGTCTGGAAAGTGAAAATCAGAAAGCAGAACTGAATGTGAGATCCGGACAGCTGGAAATGCAGGATGCACAGCAGCAGGCGGCAGATGCAGCGTCCAGACAGGCTCAGGCCCAGGCCAGGATCCCGGAACTGGAGGCGCAGATAGAAGAAAAACAAAATCAGATTTTCAGCCTGCAGCAACAGATTTCTGAGGTACAGTCCCAGGCGGCTGAGGACGCTCAGATCCAGGCTCAAATTGCTGCCAGCGAAGCCCGGAAAGCTTATGAGGGAGCAGCGGCTCAGGCGGAACTGGAATATCAGCAGGCAAAAGAGGAATATGATACCGTAACGAAGCCGGAATATGAAAAAAAACTGGAAGAACTGAAAGAACTGGCAGACAGGGAAGATGCACCGGCTTCAGCCCAGACGGATTATGAGTATGCTTTGAACCATCCGCCTGCTGAACCGGTAATGGAGGAAGTACGTCCTGAAGACTATATGGGATCCGCTTCAGAAAGCCAGACGGCGGCAGCACCAGATACTTCTGATCTTCAGTACCAGATAGAAAGCGCTTCTTCAGAATTGGCCCAGCTTCAGTCTGAGCTTGCTTCTCAGGAGGCTGCGGCACAGACAGATACACCGGGGCTGACCTCTGCGGCACAGGAACAGATGCGTATTTCCAACAATCTGGCAGAACTGGAGGCAATGAATCTTCAAGAACTTATTGAAAAGGGCAGAAAAGGGATACAGGCAGAATTTAAAGGTGTGATTTCTGACTCCCAAGTGACCCAGGGCGCTACAGTGACCCAGGGAATGGAGCTGTTCACACTTCAGAGCACAGAACAGGTCTGCGTGGAGGCGAATATTTCCAAGTACGATTTTGACAAGGTAAAGGAAGGTCAGAAAGCTTCCATTACTCTTGGAGATTCGGAATACCAGGGAACTGTAGAAAAGATCAGCAAGATCGCTATTCCAAACGAACAGGGAACTCCTCTTATCGGCGTTACCATACATATTGATAATCCGGATGACAATATTTTTATCGGCGTAGACGCCCAGGCAAGTATCCAGGCAGCTCAGGCAAAAGATGTGCCCCTTCTTCCTGTAGAAGCTGTAAATATCGGAAAAGACGGCTCCTTCTGCTATGTGGTGGAAGACGGCAAGATTGCTGAAAAGGCTATAGAGACAGGAGTAACCTCCGATTCCTATGTGGAGATCACTAAAGGACTGAAAGCGGGAGACCAGGTGATCCAGGATATCGGAAGCCATGAGGAAGGAGACCGTGTTGTGGCAGTAGAAGCTGCAGAGTAAAAGAACAGGAGTATCAGATATGGCTGAATATGTGAAAATGGCAGTGCAGAATATTCTGGCAAATAAAGGCCGCTCCTTTCTCACCATGCTGGGTATCATCATTGGTATTGCTTCTGTGATCGCCATTGTTTCCATTGGCGAAGGGACCAGAAACCAGATGAACTCGGAGATCGACGGCGTTGGAAGCGGACAGATCTATATATACTGCAGCGAAGACGCCATGAACGAGGGAGCCTATATCACGCCGGATGATCTGGAGGCTATCCGGGATCTGGAAGGGGTGGAAGGCGTTACCATCAGCATGGGCCTGTCAGGAGAGACAGTGACAGGAAAGGGAGAGTTTGATGTAAGTCTTTCATTAGAGACCCAAGACGCGGCTATTATAAATAATACACTGATGAAGCGGGGAGCTTACTTCCGGGAATCCGATGTGGCAGAGGCCAGAAATGTCTGTGTGATCTCAGACACGGATGCGAAAAGGCTTTTCGGTTCTGATGATGTAGTGGGAATGGATATTGAAGTACAGGCCTCAGATCTGACAAAGTCTTACCGGATCGTGGGAGTCAGCACCCAGAGAGAAAACGGCACTTTTGTGACTTATACCTATGAGGGAATGCCGGTAAGCCTGTCTATCCCTTATACTGCGGCTCTGGACTATCTGGGCGACGACCTGGAGGACTTTCCCAGTATTTATGTACAGGCCGACAAAAATTTAGACTCTCAGGAAGTTTCAGATAGAGTGGTGCGCCTTCTGGAACAGCGGCATCAGGCTGCCGGGGAAGATTTTTATCAGATCCAGAGTTTCCAGGATGTGATCAGCCTGCTCAATGATATGATGGGAATGATCACTGCCTTTATCTCCTTTGTGGCAGGCATCTCCCTGCTGGTAGGAGGTATCGGCGTTATGAATATCATGCTGGTTTCCGTCACAGAAAGGACCAGGGAGATCGGCATAAGAAAGGCATTGGGAGCCAAGACTTCCTCTATCATGCTCCAGTTCCTGGCGGAATCCGCCATACTGACTGTGATCGGCGGGATCATCGGCATTATTACAGGAATTGCAGGGGGGTACGGATTATGTTTCCTGATGAGTTCCGGACAGGAGATGACCATTACTCCGGGGATCAGTCTGAGTACGGTCCTCTTTGCTACCCTGTTTTCTTGTGCGGTGGGAATTTTCTTCGGGATCTATCCTGCCAGAAAAGCAGCAGCCTTAAATCCTATAGAGGCATTGAGAAGAAATTAAGACAATCAGAAAATGGCAGAGCCGCCTTCCTCCTTTCCCGGCAATAAGCCGGGAAGATGGATTTTAAAAGGAAGGGAACAGCTCTGCCATATCTTTTGGAAGAGGAGCCTGAAAAGAAAGATCTTCATGGGTTACCGGATGAGAAAATTCCAGGGAATAGGAGTGGAGGGCCACTCTTTTTATTTTGGAATAGTCCGGATTATAGAGATAATCTCCCAAAAGGGGCGTGCCCAGATATTTCATATGGACCCGGATCTGGTGGGTCCTGCCTGTTTCCAGAGAAAAGCGGATGAGAGAACAGCCTTCCCGGGTGCAGAGGGTTTCGTAATGGGTTACGGCTTTTTCTCCTTTTTCAAAGTCTACACAGCGGAGGATAGCAGAATCTTTTTCCCGGGCGATGGGCGCATCTACTGTGCCTTTGGTAGGAAGGGGCGTCCCCCGGGCGATACCCAGATAGGTCCGGCGGATTTCCCGTTTTTTCATACTGGAAGAAAGGACGGAAGCGCTGTAGGCGTTTTTTCCCAGGATAAGAAGACCCGTAGTATCCCGATCCAGGCGGTTGATACACCGGAAGATAAAAGGCTCTCCCTTTTGCTGAAAATACCAGGCGATCCCGTTGGCCAGGGTATTTTCGTAGTTATGGATGGAAGGATGGACGGGAGTATCTGCCGGCTTATTTACTACCAGGATATCCGGATCTTCATAGAGGATATCCAGATCCATGGGAACCGGCAGGATCTTTTCAGAAGACTCTTCCTCTTTTAGAAGGATCCTGACCTGATCCCCCTCTTTTAGGAATGTTCTTACATAAGCCCACTGGCCGTTTACCTGGATCCCCATAGGGGTCTTTTTTAAATGGATGATGATCTGCCGGGAAAAGCCCCTGGCTCTGAGATATTCTCCCAGAGTACAGGGGACTTCTTCCTGTTTTACTGTAAATTCAAAAATACGTTCCATGAAAATTACCTTGATTTTACTTTGTTCCAAAGTTCGTTATAGTAATTGTCTGCTTCCTCTCCCAGATACTGGAAGGTTTCGCAGTTTTTCAGATCTTCCTGGTCCGGGAAAAGGATCTTGCTGTTGCGGACCTCCGGGTCTTCGATCAGCTCCCTGGCTGCCTTGTTTGGAGTAGAGTAAGTAATATACTCAAAATTCATCAGGGCAATATCCGGGCGGCACATGAAATTAATAAATTTCTCTGCATTTTCTTTATTCTGGGCGTTTTTGGGAATGACCCAGGAATCGATCCATACGTTAGAGCCTTCCTTGGGGATCACATATTCCAGATCCGGATTTTCCCGCTGGGTATATCCGGCTTCTCCGGAGTAGATCACGCCAAGGGCCGCCTCATTTCCGATCATCTTATCTCTTACCTGATCCACCACATAAGCCTGGACCAGAGGTTTCTGCTGGATCAGATCGTTGGCAGCCTGGTTCAGCTCGTTTACATCCACAGAATTCAAGGAATCTCCGTTTCTCTTCAGCGCTACGGCAAAAGCATCCCGGACAGAATCCTGCATGAGAATATTATCTTTATATTTTTCATCCCAGAGGATATCCCAGCTGTCTACAGGCTCGTCCACCATTGTGGTATTGTAGAGGATCCCCACGGTTCCCACACAGTAGGGAACAGAATACTTATTTCCCGGATCAAAACTTTCCGACTGTTCCATATAAGAGGAATCGATATTTTTAATATTCGGCACATTGTCCCAGTTGATCTGGGCCAAAAGATCGTTCTCGATCATACGCTGGATCATATAGTCGGAAGGACATACCACATCATAGGCAATAGCATGGGACTGGATCTTGGGATACATGATCTCATTTGTCTCGTATTCTTCATAAGTCACGGAGATCCCGGTTTCTTCCTCAAACATATCCAGGACTTCGGGATCAATATATTCTCCCCAGTTGTAGACGATCAGTTTTTCCCCGGAGGAATTTCCTGCGTTTTTCAGGCTGTAGCCGATCCCGCCTCCGATAAAGAAGATGAGAAGGACAGCAGGAACTGCCAGCCGGAATACCCATTTTCTGCCTTTCCCTGAAGCGGTGGTCTTTGTATCTGGAGATTCTTTGGGACTGGAATTGATCAGGATCAGAAGGACCAGCACCGTAACAAACAAAAGGGTAGACAGGGCGTACATTTCGGGACGGATCCCTTTGCGGACTTCCGCATAGATTTTTGTGGACAAAGTATCCACTCCCGGGCCTTTGGTAAAGTGGGTGATGATAAAGTCGTCCAGGGACATGGTGAAAGCCATGAGAAAACCTGAGACAACTCCCGGCATGATATCGGGAAACACCACTTTAAAAAAGGCGTATACAGGGCCCGCCCCTAGATCCTGAGCCGCCTCGTAGGTGCTTTTATCTGTCTGTTTCAGCTTTGGCATAACACTTAAGATCACATAAGGGATGCAGAAAGTGATATGAGAAAGCAAAATAGTGGTAAAGCCCAGGGTAACTCTGCATGCGATAAAAAGCAGCATGAGAGAGATACCGGTGACGATCTCAGAGTTCAGGATGGGGATATTAGTGATCCCCATAAAAACAGTCTTGGCCCTGGGCTTCATGGCGCTGATGCCGATAGAGGCAGCCGTTCCTAAAAGGGTAGCCAGAAGGGCGGATACCAGTGCAATGACCAGGGTATTGTATAAAGCGGACATAATAGCCTCATCCTGGAACAAAGAGACATACCAGGAAAGGGTAAAGCCTCCCCATTTAGTCCTGGACTTGGAAGCATTAAAGGACAGGACGATCAGAGTCAGGATCGGTGCGTACATAAGAAAAAGGATCAGACCGAAATAGATCCTTCGGAGCGCTTTTTTCATCAGAACATCCCTCCTTCTCCGTTTTTGTCATATTTCCCGGTGAGGAACATACTGATCAGGATAAAGACCATAAGCACCAGAGAAAGTCCGCTTCCTACATGCCAGTTGCTTCCTTGCTGGAACTGCCGGTCGATCACATTTCCGATAAGCAGGATCTTGCTTCCCCCCAGCAGGTCCGAGATCACAAAGGTTGTGAGGGCAGGGACAAATACCATGGTAATGCCGCTGATCACTCCCGGAAGGCTTAATGGGAAGATGATCTTCCGGAAAGTATAGACAGGAGTGGCCCCCAGATCTCTGGCTGCCAGGATAATATCCCGGTCGATTTTGGACAGTACATTGTACAGAGGAAGCACCATAAAAGGCAGGAAGTTGTAGACCATGCCCAGAATGATGGCTCCCGGTGTGTTGATGATCTGTATGGAAGGCAGATGGAAAAAGGAGAGGATCTGATTGATCACTCCGTTTTTCTCTAAAAGAGTCTGCCATGCCATGGTGCGGAGCAAAAAATTCATCCACATGGGAAGGATAAAGATCAGCACCATAAAGCTGGTCTGGCTTACGTTCATATTGGAAAGCATCATAGCCAGAGGGTAAGCCAGAAGCAGACAGATCAGGGTACTTATCAGGGAAAGCAGCAGAGAAAGACATAAAGCTTTAAAATTCTCTACGGTTCCGATAGCCAGGATATTTTCAAAGGTAAACTGTCCGTCGCTGTTCGTCAGTCCGTAATATAAGATCACAGCCAGAGGGATGAGGATAAAGGCTACCGCCCATACAAGGTAGGGGCCTGTGAGAAGTTTCCGTTTATTCATTGACACCCAGCGCCTCCTCGTCTTCAGATTCCGGCTTATTCATGATCTGGATATCAAAAGGATCTACATGGATCCCCACCTGCTGTCCCACTGGAAACATATCCGTACTGTGGACAAGCCATTCAAAGCCATTGGTCTGAACTTCCATTTCGTAATGGACTCCTTTAAAGATCAGGTGAGAGACCACTCCCTGTATGGTGCCTTCTTCCGGCGCCAGAAGATCCACATCCTCAGGACGGATCACTACGTCCACAGGCTTGTTCCTGCCGAAACCGGTATCCACACAGGGGAATTTGGCTCCCAGGATCTCCACCAGTTTATCTTCCAGCATAATGCCGGGGATGATATTGCTTTCCCCGATAAAGTCAGCCACAAAAGCATTCTGGGGCTCATTATAAATATCTTCGGGAGACCCCATCTGCTGGATATAGCCCTGGTTCATGACTACGATAGTATCGGACATAGTCAGGGCTTCTTCCTGATCATGGGTTACATAGATGAAAGTGATCCCCAGCTCATTTTTCAGACGGATCAGCTCATACTGCATGTCCTGGCGGAGCTTCAGGTCCAGCGCTCCCAAAGGTTCATCCAGAAGCAGGAGCCGGGGTTCATTGACAATAGCCCGGGCTATGGCTACACGCTGCTGCTGGCCTCCGCTTAAAGAATCCGGCAGACGGTTTTCAAAGCCTTCCAGATTTACCAGCTTCAAAGCGTATTTGATCTTGTCTTTAATATAGGATGCGCTTTTTCCGGAAATCTTCAGACCAAAAGCAATGTTTTCCTCCACATTCATATGGGAAAATAAAGCGTATTTCTGAAAGACCGTGTTCAGATTCCGTTTATTCGGCGGCAGGCTGGTGATATCTTTTCCGTCAAAAATCACTTTCCCGGAATCCGGATTTTCAAATCCTCCCAGGATCCGCAGGGTAGTGGTTTTGCCGCAGCCGCTTGGCCCCAGAAGAGTGAGAAACTCATTTTCCCGTATTGAGAGGTTCAGCTTATCTAAAACAATCTGATCTCCAAAGCTTTTGGAGATATCGATCAAATCAACTAAAGTTTGATTCATTTCCCTCCTCCTTTGTATGGTTATAGGGCTTATAAAAAGCCATTATATCTATTATACAGAAGAGAAAATCCATGTCAATATACGGGAAATGTAAATTCTTCTGAAAGAACTGGTAAAAGGTAAGATTGCAGAAGTTTTCCGGTTGTATTAAAAAAAACTTTGTGGTAGAATGGCACTAGGTATCTCGGGAGAGATACAGATTTGTCATGTGGTGAAAACAATAAAAACAGGAGGGTATTGCATAAATGAAAGACAAATATGTTGCATATGTGGGAACATATACCCATGGAAGCAGTATCGGAATCCATTTATATGATGTAAATGTAGAGGAAGGAACTTTATGCGAGAGAAAGGTTGTTCCGGTAAATAACTCTTCTCATCTGGCCCGGTCTTTAAATGGTAAATATCTTTATTCCATAGCCGATGAAGGCGTGGCTGTATTTGCCATAGAGCCGGACGGAGATCTGACTTTTATTAATAAGGTAGATATAGACGGCATGAGAGGCTGCCATCTGTCTACAGACGAAGAAGGAAAATATCTCTTTGTGGCAGGATATCATGACGGAAAGGTAACAGTTGTGCATACCCATAAAGACGGGCGTCTGGGCAGCGTTGTGGATGGCGTGTTCCACAAAGGCCTGGGCAGCGTGGGAGAGAGAAACTTCCGTCCCCATGTAAGCTGCGTCCGTCCAACCCCGGACAATAAGTATCTCTGTGCAGTAGACAATGGTATCGATCAGATGAAAATCTACCGGATCAACAGCCGGACAAACCGCCTTGAACTGGTAGATATTTTAAGATGTAAGAGAGAGTCTGGTCCAAAGCTGATCAAATTCAGTCCTGATGGTAAATTTGCCTACCTGAATTTCGAACTGAACAATACTATTGAAGTTTATAAATATGACGGAAGCGGAAAATCACCGGTGTTTGAGAAAATCCAGACTATTTCCACTCTGGCCTCCAAAGATGATCAGATCCATGATGCCACATCCGGTATGTGTTTCTCTCCTGACGGACATTATCTTTTCTGTTCTACAGCAGGGGAAGATACAGTAGCGATGTACAAGCGGGATGAGGAGACAGGTCTGCTGGAGACTCAGTTTATCCTTCCTATCAGCGGAAATTATCCGAAAGATCTGGACGTATTTCCGGATGGCAAACATCTGGCCGTGGTAAATCATGAGTCTAACTCTATTACCACTTTTGCCATTGACTATGAGAAAAAGCTGCTGATCATGAAAGGAAAACCTATGAAAGTAGAAACACCTAACAGCATTATTTTCTCAAAATGTGAATGCGGAGAATAAGAAAATAAATAATTAGAAAACTATATCATGACACCTGGGGAAAACGAGTCAAAATCCTCTTGCAAGCTTGCCTGCAAGAGGATTTTGGAAGCGCATATTGCAGAGTGATCCGGTATCGCAGAGGTCAAAAACTTTTGACACTGACATCATATAAAAAGGAAGTGCAAAATTATGGAAAGTGGGCCTAGTCGTCCTGTAGAGAAATATAAAATAAGCAAAAAACAGAATATGTTTCCTGCTGACGACATAGGCGACGGACTTTCAGTTCTGCCTGGACACAGCAGGAGCTGAAGGGAGATACCATGATTAGAATTTTTAAGACAATGGACGGAAAAATCCATCAGGTGGAAGAAGCCGGTGAGGGATGCTGGCTAGCTCTGACAGATCCTACCGCAACGGAAATCTTTGAAGTTTCCAATCAGTTTCATATTGAGGTAGATGATTTGAGGGCGCCTCTGGATGAGGAGGAACGCTCTCGTATCGAGGTGGAAGATGATTATACTCTGATCATCGTGGATACGCCTATCTTGGAAGAACGAGGAGAAAAAGACTGGTACGGTACCATTCCTTTGTCTATTATCGTAACAGATGAAGTGATCATTACGGTATGTCTGGAAGATACTTCTGTCTTGGGAAGATTTATGGACGGGAGAGTCCGGAATTTTTATACTTATATGAAGACCAGGTTTATCCTGCAGATTCTGTATAAAAATGCCAGTATGTTTCTGCATTATCTGAGGATCATTGATAAGAAAAGCGAAGAGGTGGAAGAGAAACTTCAGGCTGCTACCAGAAATGAGGAGCTGATTGAGCTTTTGGAACTGGAAAAATCCCTGGTATATTTTACTACTTCCCTGAAATCGAATGAAATGGTACTGGAACGGCTTCTCCGGGTAGAACGGATCAAGCAGTATCCGGATGACACGGATCTTCTGGAAGATGTCATCATTGAGAATAAACAGGCTATTGAGATGGCTAATGTGTACAGCGGGATCTTAAGCAGTATGACAGATGCTTTTGCATCTATTGTTTCTAATAATCTGAATATTGTAATGAAATTTCTTGCAACAGTTACCATCGTACTGTCTATACCTACGATGATATTCAGTGCCTACGGAATGAATCTGGACGCTGACGGCATGCCTTTTGCGGGAAATCCTGCAGGATTTATGATCGTGATCATTCTGGCTCTGCTGTTAAGCCTGGTCGTTGCCTTTATCTTCTCCAAAAAGAACTTATTCTGAAAACAGAAAAGCAGAAAATTGAGGAGACAAAATGAATTTTTTAAATAAAATGGAAAGAAAGTTTGGAAGATTTGCCATTCATAATCTTACCAAATATATAATCGGCTGTTATATAATCGGCTATATTCTTATGTATCTGCAGCCTTTGACAGGGGTAAATCTGATGGGATATTTATATCTCAGCCCCTATCATATTCTGCATTTTCAGATCTGGCGGCTGGTATCCTGGATTTTGATACCGCCATCAAGCTCCAATATCTTCTTTGTAGTGATCATGCTTCTTTTTTACTATTCTCTTGGAAGCGCCCTGGAGAGGACCTGGGGAGCATTCCGCTACAATGTATATATCCTTGGAGGAATGCTTTTTACAGTGATCGGAGCTTTTATTCTCTATTTCATCGCGGGACCTGCCAGCATTATATATGCTCCGGCATTTTCCACATATTATATCAATTTATCAATTTTTCTGGCCTTTGCTCTCAGCTATCCGGATATGCAGGTATTGTTCATGATGATCATACCTATCAAGATTAAGTGGCTGGCATGGCTGGATGCAGCCTACATTCTCTACGATCTGATCAGAGGAAACTGGGCTATCCGCGTGGTGATCATTGCCTCTTTGCTGAACTTTATCATCTTTTTTCTGGCAACCAGAAATTTCAGCAGGATTTCACCGAAAGAAGTACACCGGAGGCAGCAGTTCCAGAAAGCGGTCCATCCTAAGATGGCGCCGGGGATCACTAAGCATAAATGCGCAGTATGCGGAAGAACAGAGAAAGACGGAGATGATCTGGAGTTTCGTTTCTGTTCAAAATGTAATGGTAATTATGAATATTGTCAGGATCACCTGTTTACCCATCAACATATAAAATAATAGGAGGAAGAAGAGATGAGAAAGACTAAAGTTATTTGTACTATGGGACCGAATACAGACATTGAGTCTAATATGAGAGAACTTGTAAAAAATGGAATGAACATTGCAAGGTTTAATTTTTCCCATGGGGACTATGAGGAACAGAAAAACCGTATGGATCTGCTGAAAAAGGTGAGACAGGAATTGAACCGCCCGGTAGCCATCCTTCTGGATACCAAGGGACCGGAGATCCGTACAGGCCTTCTGGAAGGTGGAAATAAGGTAATCCTCAAAGAAGACAGCGAGTTTACACTGTATACAGAAGAGATGGTGGGGAATGAAGCAGGATGTTCCGTAACTTATCCGGGACTTGCCCAGGATGTAAAGCCAGGAGACAGGATCCTGATCGATGATGGTCTGATCGAGCTGAGAGTCAGGGAGGTCCAGGAGAAAAAGATCGTCTGTCATGTGGAAAACGGCGGAGAACTGGGACAGAGAAAAGGGATCAATGTACCCAATGTAAAGGTGAACCTTCCGGCTATCACAGAAAAGGACAAAGAGGATATCCTTTTCGGTATCCAGCAGAACATTGATTTTATCGCAGCTTCTTTTATCCGTGATGCAGCAGGTATCCATGAGATCAAGAAGATCCTGAAAGAGAACAATGCAGAGCATATTTCCGTTATCGCCAAAATTGAAAATGCAGAGGGCGTAGAAAATATTGATGAGATCATCGCGGCTTCTGACGGAATTATGGTGGCCAGAGGAGACCTGGGAGTAGAAATCCCTGCCCAGGAAGTGCCTCATATCCAGAAGATCATCATCAAGAAGTGCAACGCCCATTATATACCTGTTATCACAGCAACCCAGATGCTGGATTCTATGATCCGGAATCCACGTCCTACAAGAGCGGAAGTAGCAGATGTGGCAAACGCCATTTATGACGGAACCGATGCGGTTATGCTTTCCGGTGAAACAGCCGCAGGAAAATATCCGGTAGAGGCTTTGAAGATGATGAATGAGATTGCGGAGAATACAGAGCAGTATGTGGATTATGAAAAATATATCCTTCACAGGACTATGGACGAGCAGACCAGAGTGTCCTGTGCCATTGGTATTGCTTCTGTCCGTACGGCCAGAAATATTAATGCCGCATGTATCGTAACTCCTACCATGTCCGGAAAAACGGCCCGGCTGATCTCCAGTTTCCGTCCTTCCATGCCGATTTTTGCCGTTACCCCCAATGAGATGGTTGAGCATAAGATGCAGCTTTACTGGGGCGTAATACCTCTGAAGGGATATACGAAGGATACCACAGAAAATATTATTATGAATGCTATGGAGACAGTAAAGAAGGAGAATCTGGTCCAGGCGGGAGAAACAGTAGTTATAACCGCAGGAGACCCGGCGACCAACGAAAGGAAACTGGAAGGCCGGGTTACCAATATGCTCCATGTACTTGAAGTAAAATAATCAGAACGAACAATAGGCGGTCCGCAGAGCGTACCGCCTATTGTTATGCAGGAGAGAAAATGAAAAAAATAAAGATCAAAGGCGTAGTATTTGATATGGACGGACTTATGTTTGATTCAGAGCGTATTGTCCAGCTGTCCTGGGATCAGGCGGGAGAGCTGATGGGCCTGGGCAGGCTGGGACATAATATTTATCATACTTTGGGATTTAATCGTGAAAAAAGGAAAGAATATTTTAAAGAAAAGTATGGAGAAGCCTTTCCTTTTGAAAAATTTCAGGAGCTTTACCGCCAATGTTTCCAGGAATATGTAAAAGAAAATGGACTTCCGGTTAAAGAGGGACTTCATGAGATCCTGGATTTTTTATGGAGAGAAGGAATCCCCATGGCGGTGGCTACTTCCTCCGGACAGGAGCATGCGGAGGTCAATCTGAAAAGAGAAGGGATTTTTCAGTATTTTCAGGCGGTTATTTCGGGAAATATGGTCTCAAAAGGAAAGCCGTGGCCGGAAATCTATGAAAAGGCCTGCAGGGCCTTGAATCTTTTACCGGAACAGGTACTGGCTCTGGAAGATTCTTACAGCGGGCTGAGGGCGGCTCACGCTGCAGGAATGATCACGGTTATGGTGCCGGATCTTCTGACAGATTCTTCCTGCGTAGACGAAATTCTGGATGGAAAAATGGGTTCTCTTTTAGAAGTCCGGGATTGGATTGCTTCAATGCGTTAAAAAGGTAATAAAGAATTGCAGGAATTACTTGAAAATCACATCATATTTCCGTATAATGGACTTTGGATTTTATATACAGAAAACAGGACAGAAAGCAATCTGTATATCCGGCAGATATTTTTAATACTGGCATACAGGATAGCTGCCGGATTTCAAACTAATAGATAAAAAGGAGAAACAATTATGGAGAAGAAACCATTTGTGACAAAAGAACAGTTAGATGAAATTGTGAAAGAGTTTCCAACCCCATTTCATCTTTATGATGAGAAAGGGATAAGAGAAAACGCCCGGGCTATGAAAGAGGCATTTTCCTGGAACAAAGGATTCAAGGAGTACTTTGCAGTAAAAGCCACTCCCAATCCTTTCCTGATCCAGATCCTGAGGGAGTATGGCTTTGGCTGTGACTGTTCTTCCTATACGGAATTGATGCTTTCAAAAGCCATCGGCTGTACAGGAGATGATATTATGTTCTCCTCCAATGATACTCCGGCAAAGGAATTCCAGTATGCTTATGAAATGGGAGCGACTATCAACCTGGATGATATTACTCATATTTCTTTCCTTGAAGAAGCGATCGGAACCATTCCAAAAAGGATCAGCTGCCGTTTTAACCCAGGCGGGATTTTTGAGATCAGTAATGGGATCATGGACAATCCGGGGGATGCAAAATATGGAATGACCGAGGATCAGATCTTTGAAGCTTTCCGTATCCTGAAAGCAAAGGGAGCGGAGGAATTTGGGATCCATGCTTTCCTGGCAAGCAATACGGTGACTAATGAATATTATCCTATGCTGGCAAAAAAACTTTTTGAACTGGCAGTAAGGCTTCAGAAAGAAACCGGGGCTAAAGTGTGCTTTATCAATCTTTCCGGCGGCGTGGGCATTCCTTACCGTCCTGACCAGGAGCCGAATGATATCCGGGCCATCGGTGAAGGCGTGCGGAAGGTTTATGAGGAAGTTCTGGTTCCGGCAGGTATGGGAGAGGTGGCCATCTATACGGAGCTGGGCCGTTTTATGATGGGACCCTATGGCTGCCTGGTGACAAAAGCTATCCATGAGAAACATATTTATAAAGATTATATTGGCGTGGACGCCTGTGCGGTAAATCTTATGCGTCCGGCTATGTACGGAGCTTATCACCACATTACGGTAATGGGAAAAGAAGATCAGCCCTGTGACCATAAGTATGACATTACCGGATCTCTCTGTGAGAATAATGATAAATTTGCAGTAGACAGGATGCTGCCGAAGATTGATATGGGAGATCTTCTGGTAATCCATGATACAGGAGCCCATGGCTTTGCTATGGGATATAACTATAATGGAAAATTGAAGTCTGCTGAAGTCCTGCTGAAAGAAGACGGTACTACTCAGCTCATCAGAAGAGCAGAGACTCCAAAGGATTATTTTGCTACCTTTGACTGCTTTGATATCTGGAATAAGCTGGACTGCAATAAATAAAAGGATAGATTGCTTATGGGGCTGTTCGCCTGAAAATTGTAGGAGTATGATTTTACGGACAGCTCCATGACTGAACTGTTATGAGAGAATTGCAGAAAATACTTGCAATTTTCTCGGATTTATGATATTCTAACTATCGGTTCAAAATGACGCCGGCGTGTCGGAATGGCAGACGAGGCAGACTCAAAATCTGTTGTGGGCAACCACGTGCGGGTTCAAGTCCCGCTGCCGGCAGTAAGCTCAGCTCTTTAGCTTTTAGCTAGAGAGCTTTTTTCTTGCCCAAAATTCTAATCTGAACATGCGGATGATAGTTGTTGACAGAAGGATTAAAAAAGCGTATATTTTATTTAGAAAAATTTCTAAATAGGTATAATAAGAAGCATCTATAAGGGAGTGTTAGTTTGGGATTCGCGGAAACTTTTAAAGCATTATCAGATCCGGCAAGGAGACGGATTCTTGAACTGCTGAAAGACGGGCGTCTTTCTGCGGGAGATATTTCCAGGCATTTTGATATGACTCAAGCAACCGTTTCCTATCATCTTAA
>DWUX01000014.1 GCA_019120545.1 Candidatus Blautia stercoripullorum
GCTGTATCTATATTCTGATTCTCCCCTGTCGTGTCCGCCATAGCCGGAACCGCCATTGTGACAGTCATCACTCCAACTGTTCCCACACAGGCCAAAAGTTTCTTCATTCTCTCTTTCATGAAATATAACCTCCTATAAGTCTGTAACATTTTTGTTATCATTTGTTACAAATTTATTAAGTTATGTTACGGATATATTCTATCAAGGTTACATTTTATTGTCAAGCGGGTAATTTTTGTAACATTTCACAGAATTTAGGAGGTAAAAATCCTAAAAAAGGTAATTTTGTAAAAAATATGTATTATTTTGTTAATTTAAACAATTTTCCCGGACTGTTTTTCTTGTAAAGACACTCAAGAATTTCTTCTCTGCCGGGAAGCCTCATACATCAGGATTCCGGAAGCCATAGCTGCATTGAGAGACTCTACTTGCCCTTCCATGGGAATCCGGATCCAGATATCTGCCTTTTGGGAAAGCTCTCTGCTTAATCCATTTCCTTCATTTCCAATAAAAAAAGCCGTGCCCTTTGTGTAATCTTCCTGGTCATAACTGTTTTTTCCTTCCAAATGTGCCGCGTATCCGGTGATTTTCTTTTCCCTGAGCCAGGGAAGAATCTCTTCCTGAATGGAGGAAGTATAATAGAAAGGCATACGGTAAACAGAACCCATTGTAGAACGGATTACTTTTGGATTGTAAATATCCACAGAATTTTTCGACAGGATAATCCCTGTTACCCCTGCTCCCTCTCCAGTTCTGAGAATCGTTCCCAGATTTCCCGGATCCTGAAGGTCTTCCAATATCATAAGAAGAGGGACTTTTCCCTCTGGCACCAGTTCCTCCAGGGTACAGTCTCTCATCTTTATCAGACACAGCACTCCCTGAGGTGTTACCGTATCGGAAAGTGTCTTAAATACTTTATCTTCCACAACTTCTATGATTTCTCTCTCTTCTTTCTCCAATCCTTTCTCTCGAAGTATCTCCTTCCAGATTCCTTTTTCGGCAAAAGCACCAGAAAGATATACCTTTTCAAGCCTGTCTGCCGGGGCTTCCCGGAACATCTTAAGTCCCTCTGCAACAAAAAGCCCTTCTTCTCTTCTTACTTTTGATTTTTTCAATAATTGCTGTATTTTCTTTATTTGCCCATTTGACGTACTTGTGATCATATACCTGCCTCCAGTATTAAATTTCAGATATCCTGGTATAAAGAAAAGGCGCACTGCATTGATTTGCCGCACGCCTTTTTCTCTTCTGATAATGCTTTCTTTATGCCTGATTCTTTGTGTAATTGTGAGACAAAGAATAGCTGACTTCGTACTGATATTCGGAAATAGATTTCTTCATAGACAGCGCTTCGTTGATGTCCATATCCACATACTCACCGTTTCTGTAGCAGATTACTCTCTTCGTCTTTCCTTCCAGAAGTACGTCCACTGCTTTGGCTCCCATAATAGAAGCATAAACACGGTCTTTACAGGTAGGTGTTCCGCCTCTCTGCATGTGTCCCAGGATTGTTGCTCTGGTCTCGATTCCTGTGGCAGCCTCAATACGTTTTGCCATAGCTTCAGAATGGCCGATACCCTCTGCATTAATGATAATGTGATGCTTTTTACCTTTCTTACGGTTATCAATAATGTTATTAATGATCCGCTGCTCATCATAGTCATATTTTTCAGGAAGAAGAATATCTTCCGCACCATTGGCAATACCGCACCACAGAGCAAGATAGCCGGCATCCCTTCCCATAACTTCAATGATACTTACACGCTCATGAGAAGTAGAAGTATCACGAACTTTATCGATTGCTTCCATAGCTGTATTGACAGCTGTGTCAAAACCAATGGTATATTCTGTACATGCAATATCCAAATCAATAGTTCCAGGTACGCCTACAGCATTTACACCCAGATTTGCCAGCTTCTGAGCACCGGCAAAGGAACCGTCACCACCGATAACTACCAGACCGTCGATACCGTGTTTCTTACAGATTTCGGCAGCTCTTTTCTGTCCTTCTTCTGTACGCATTTCTGCACAGCGGGCAGTATAAAGAATCGTACCGCCCTTCTGTATGGTATCTGAAACATCCACAGCAGTCATATCTATAATTTCTTCATTCAATAGGCCTGAATAGCCTTTTAAGATTCCTTTCATCCTGATTCCGCGGCTTAAGCCTCTTCTTACAACCGCACGGATTGCCGCATTCATTCCCGGAGCATCTCCACCACTTGTTAAAACGCCAATTGTTTTGATTTCTTTATTCGCAGTCATCTTTCTCCTCCATATTCTCGCAGCCCTTTGTTTTTATATTTATACATTGAATCGTTCTTATTTTATAGCATTTTCCGAATATTTTCAATACTCTTTTCTACAACTTTTACGTTGTCGCGGCCGTACTTTTCGTACAGATTGTCGAGAAGTCCCTTGTCTATCCTGACAGATCTGGACGGTCCCAGTCTCTTCACCGCCTTCGGCGAGCGGATATAGATCACCACTGTGTCTTTTCCGTCAGAGTCCTTAATATCCTCATAAAACTCTTCTTCCCGTTCCAGAAAAGCCTCTTTCGTTTCAAACTGGAGCCACAGTTCCCGGGGAACCATGTCAAAAGGATAAATATTTTCACAGATCAGTTTGCTGGCTTTATCATCCTCCGCGGAAACCCTCCCCTGGATAAATACTTTGGCGTCTACATCCATAAAACGCACATTTTTCTCGTAGTCTCTTGGAAATACCACGATTTCCACAGTTCCTACCAGATCCTCCAGGGTAAGAAAAGCCATGATTTTATTATTTTTTGTATATTTAATGGTTTTTGCAGTGATCATTCCTCCAACCACAGCTCTGACCCCATCCCGGACTTTCGGCATTCCTGTATCTTCATCTGGCTGGAAATCGGCAGTTACAGCGGTAATATTCTTCTTCCATCTCTCTGTATATTCTTCCAGAGGATGGCCGCTTATATACACTCCCAGGACTTCTTTTTCAAAAGCCAGCTTGGCCTCCTTGGGATATTCCTCCACATCCGGCATACGGATCTCAAAAGCAGCTTTTTCTTCTTCGGAAACCAGATCAAAAAGGCTCATCTGTCCTGCCATAACATTCTTCTTTTCCTGATTTACAGAATCCAGTATCTGGGCATAGATCATCATTTTCTGCCTCCGGTTTCCCGGAAGGCTGTCAAAGGCTCCCGCTTTGATAAAGTTTTCAATAGCCTTTTTATTTACGTCTTTTCCCGACATACGTTCAATAAAATCCTGGAGATTTTTAAATTCTCCTCTTTCCTTCCGTTCCTCTACAATTGCCTTGATCACAGGTCTTCCGATACTTTTAATAGCGGACAGGCCATAGCGGATAGCCCCGTTGTCCACGGAAAACTGACTCTCTCCTTTATTGATATCCGGCGGAAGAATGGAAATCCCCATCTTTCTGCTGGAAAGGATATATTCTGACACCTTAGAAGGATTATCGATGACAGAAGTCATAAGAGCGGCCATAAATTCTACCGGAAAATAATACTTCAGATAGGCGGTCTGATAAGACACCACCGCATAAGCCGCCGCGTGAGACTTGTTAAAAGCATATTTAGCGAAATCGATCATCTCATCATAGATCTTATTTGCTACCTCTTCGGAAATCCCCCTGTTGATACAGCCGGGAACTCCCTCTTCTTCATTGCCGTAGACAAAGTTCTGCCGTTCTTTCTCCATGACCGCAGCTTTTTTCTTACTCATGGCACGGCGGACCAGATCGCTTCGTCCCAGAGTGTATCCTCCCAGGGATCTTACGATCTGCATAACCTGCTCCTGATACACGATACAGCCATAAGTAGGCTTTAAGATAGGCTCCAGCTCCGGGCAGTCATAGTGGATGCTGTCTGCATTGTTCTTTCCTTTGATATACTGGGGAATAAAGTCCATAGGACCGGGACGGTACAGAGAGATCCCTGCAATGACATCCTCCAGGTTCTGGGGCTTCAGCTCCTTCATGAAACTGGTCATCCCGGCGCTCTCTAACTGGAAGACCCCATCTGTCTTTCCAGCTCCCAGCATCTCATATACATTCTTGTCATCATAGTCAATATGGTCAATATCCAGGGTAATGCCCTTGTCTCTCTCTGCCAGCTTCACTGCGTTCTGGATCACCGTCAGAGTCCGAAGACCCAGGAAATCCATTTTCAGAAGTCCCAGTTCCTCCAGAGTGGTCATGGTAAACTGAGTGACAATAGACCCGTCAGAAGCTCTGGAAAGAGGCACATACTCGTCCACCGCCTTCTGGCTGATGACCACTCCCGCCGCATGCATGGAAGTATGTCTGGGAAGACCCTCCAGTCTCTTGCTCATATCGATCAGCGTTTTCACCGTTTCGTCCGATTCATAAAGATTCCGCAGTTCCGGATTCATGGTCAGGGCCTTATCTATGGTAATATTCAGCTCATTGGGGATCATTTTGGCGATAGCGTCACACTGGGCGTAAGGCAGATCCATAACTCTTCCCACATCCCGGATCACGCCTCGGGCTGCCATGGTACCGAAGGTAACGATCTGCACTACCCGGTCCTTTCCATACTTTCTCACCACATAATCAATAACTTCCTGGCGGCGTTCAAAACAGAAATCCACGTCGATATCCGGCATGGATACACGCTCCGGATTGAGGAAACGCTCAAAAAGAAGATCATACTTAATAGGATCCAGTTTTGTGATCCCCAGGGTATAGGATACCAGACTTCCTGCAGCGGAACCCCTTCCCGGCCCCACCATAATGTCATGGTCCCTGGCATATTTGATAAAGTCCCACACAATGAGAAAGTAGTCCACATATCCCATTTTCTTGATAACGCCCAGCTCATATTCCAACCGTTCCTTAAGCTGGTCCATATTATCTGTATACCGCTCTTCCAAGCCTTCGTAACACAACTTATTCAGATACTCCCATGAAGTATAGGGAGCCGGCACGTCAAATTTCGGCAGCTTGGTCACGCCGAATTCGATTTCCACATTACACCGGTCTGCGATCTTCTGAGTATTGGAAAGAGCCTCCGGAGCATAGGGAAACAGTTCTTCCATTTCCTCAGGGGATTTCACATAATACTGCCCCCCTTCATACCGCATCCGGTCCTCATCCTGGAGGCGTTTTCCTGTCTGTACGCACAGAAGGATATCGTGAGCCTGTGCGTCTTCCGCATAGGTATAATGGATGTCGTTGGTAGCCACCAGATCGATCCCGGTTTCCTGGCTCATACGCAGAAGCTGCTGGTTTACCAGCTTCTGCTGGGGCAGACCGTGATCCTGGAGCTCCAGGAAAAAATTCCCTTTGCCGAAGATTTTCTCATAACGAAGGGCGGCGCTTTTTGCCTCTTCATACATACTTCTTACAAGATTTCTGGCTACTTCTCCTGCAAGGCAGGCGCTTAACGCAATAATCCCCTCATGATATTCCTGCAAAAGCTCCAGATCTACTCTTGGCTTATAATAAAATCCGTCAATAAATCCCTTTGACACGATCTTCATCAGATTCTGATATCCCTGATTATTTTCTGCCAGAAGAACCAGATGATAATACCGGTCGTCAGAATGTCCCGTCTCTTTATCAAAGCGGGAGCCGGGAGCAACATACACCTCACAGCCCATGATAGGCTTGATCCCTGCCGCTTTTGCCGCCTTATAAAAATCAATGCAGCCAAACATGACTCCATGGTCTGTTATGGCTGCACTGTTCATTCCCAGCTCCTTCACTCTGGCTACATATTCATTTATTTTATTGGAACCGTCCAGCAGGCTGTATTCCGTATGTACATGTAAATGAGCAAATTCCACTGTCATTCTCTCCTTATGTCTCGCAGCTATTCTTCTCTCCGCTTTCTCAGCAGAACGTTAAACCATTTATTATTTCTGTCTTCCCTTACATCGCTGGTCTTCCATATGTCAATGACCTGGATCTCAGGAAAGGAATCCAAAAGGTCATTCAGTGACTCTCTGTTATAATCATAAAAATATCTGCCGTTGAATCTGCCCTTCCGGTCTCCTTT
>DWUX01000105.1 GCA_019120545.1 Candidatus Blautia stercoripullorum
TTGTAGACGGACCTATCAGCGGTGAGGTTAAGGCCACCACTACAGATGCGGAAGGTATGATCAAAGAAGGCCGTGAGATTGCAGCCATTCATCCCAATATGGTAGTAAAGATCCCAATGACTGCAGAGGGATTAAAGGCTGTGAAGGTATTAGCTTCAGAAGGGATCAAAACTAATGTTACATTGATCTTTACGGCAAATCAGGCTCTGCTGGCTGCCAGGGCAGGTGCTACCTATGTGTCTCCGTTTTTAGGAAGACTGGATGACATTTCCACAGACGGCGTAGAGCTTATCCGCACTATTGCCGACATTTTTGCGGTTGCGGATATTCCTACCCAGATTATCGCGGCCAGTGTTCGTCATCCTATGCATGTAACTCAGTGTGCTCTGGCAGGGGCCGATATCGCAACTGTTCCTTATAAGGTTCTGGAACAGATGGTGCATCATCCTCTGACAGATGCGGGTATTGAAAAATTTAAACAGGATTATATTGCTGTATTTGGGGAATAATCATATTTCAGGAGGAAGATAAATGAACAAGTTAGAACTTCAGAAGATGGCTAACGAGATCCGCAAGGGAATCATTACAGCCGTTCATTCTGCAAAAGCGGGGCATCCCGGCGGATCTTTATCCGCGGCAGACCTATTTACGTATTTATATTTTGAAGAGATGAATATAGATCCTAAGAATCCGAAAAAGGAAGACAGAGACCGTTTTGTGCTTTCAAAAGGTCATACAGCCCCCGGCTTGTATTCCGCTCTTGCTCACAGAGGATATTTCCCTGTAGAAGATCTGAAGACTCTTCGTCATCTGGGATCCTATCTTCAGGGACATCCTGATATGAAACATATTCCCGGAATCGATATGTCCAGCGGTTCTCTTGGCCAGGGAATTTCTGCGGCAGTAGGAATGGCCTTAGGGGCGAAAATGGACGGCGCTTCTTACAGAGTATATACACTTCTTGGAGATGGAGAAATTGAAGAAGGACAGGTTTGGGAAGCAGCCATGTTTGCAGGCCACAGAAAACTGGACAATCTGGTTGTGATTGTAGATAATAATGGTCTTCAGATTGATGGAAAGATCGAAGATGTATGTTCTCCTTATCCTATTGATAAAAAATTCGAAGCCTTTAATTTTCATGTAATCAATGTGGAAGACGGAAATGATTTTGATCAGCTGGAAAAGGCTTTTGAAGAGGCTAAGACAGTTAAAGGAATGCCTACTGCGATTATTATGAAGACAGTAAAAGGCAAAGGTGTTTCTTTTATGGAAAACGAAGCAGACTGGCATGGAAAAGCGCCTAACGATGAACAGTATGAAATCGCAATGGCAGATTTAGAAAAGGCAGGTGAAGCATTATGTCAGAAGTAAAGAAAATTGCCACAAGAGAAAGCTATGGAAATGCCCTGGTAGAACTGGGTAAGAAATATAATGATCTGGTAGTTCTGGATGCAGATCTGGCAGGTGCTACAAAGACAGGTACCTTTAAAAAAGCTTTTCCAGAACGTCACATTGACTGTGGTATCGCAGAATCCAATATGATGGGAATTGCTGCGGGTCTGTCTACTATAGGGAAGGTTCCTTTTGCGAGCACTTTTGCCATGTTTGCAGCAGGCCGGGCTTATGAGCAGGTCCGCAATTCTATCGGATATCCTCATTTAAATGTGAAAATCGGAGCGACTCACGCAGGGATTTCTGTAGGAGAGGACGGTGCGACACATCAGTGTAATGAAGATATTGCTCTTATGCGTACGATCCCGGGAATGGTAATCCTGAATCCATCAGATGATGTAGAAGCCAGAGCTGCCGTAGAGGCTGCATATCATTATCAGGGACCGGTATATCTCCGCTTCGGAAGACTTGCAGTACCTGTGATCAATGACAGACCGGATTACAAATTTGAGATTGGTAAGGGAATTGTTCTGAGGGAAGGAAAGGATGTTACAATTTTTGCAACCGGATTATGTGTAAATGAGGCGTTGACTGCTGCGGAAAAATTGGCTGCCGACGGAATAGACGCAAAAGTTATCAACATCCATACGATCAAACCTCTGGATGAAGAATTGGTAGTAAAAGCTGCTCAGGAGACAGGAAAAGTTGTTACTGTCGAGGAGCATTCTGTTATCGGAGGTCTGGGAGGCGCAGTGGCAGAAGTTCTTTCTGAAAAAGCACCTACAAAGATGCTGCGGATTGGTATTAATGATGTGTTTGGCGAATCCGGACCTGCCCTGCAGCTTTTGGAAAAATACGGTATCGATGCTGAAGGCATTTATAAAAAAGTAAAAGATTTTGTATAAAGAGATCTTAAATGAGCAACTGCCATACCTGCTTCTGAGGGTATGGCAGTTTTTGCGTTTAGCTGTATTCCAGGTATTTTGAAGAGAAATATTGGCTGTGAGCCATAAGGATTCCGGAGACAATGGCATCGGCCATAGAAACTACAGTAGACAAACGGGTGGTCTGAAGACTGAAATGATCAAAAGCGCCGGAAGAACTTACAATTCCGGTGATCGAAATATCTCCTATAGGAGGCAGCTTTTTCCTGACGCCTGCGCCAGGTTCTAAGGCGCCTTTGGAAATGGTAAGATAGCCAAGATGGCTTCTGCCCCCCAGCGAGGCGTCAACAGCTATTATCAGACTATTTGGATGGATCCGGTCAATCTCGGATATTGTTTCCCTGAGATTGAGAGCATGGACCGGCCTGGACAAGGTTCCATATATATACGTGGAAGAGAGGGAGAATTTAGACAGACTATGTCCAACCAGAGGACCTAGGCTGTCGCCGGTGATCCTGTCACTGCCAATACAGATAAAGACTAATTCCCGGAAAGTATCTTCATAAGAATTAAGAAAGTCAAATAATAGGTTCCCAAGCCTGCTTCCTGCTCCTTTATGATGAATATAGTAAGTAGATTCTTGTAATATGGACATATCTGTCGATCCTTTCTGAAACCAATTTCTGCTTTTAGTCTGTCCGTTTTTTGATCCCTTATCCCCGTAAATTTTGTCGTAAAAAAATCAGATCCCTGCACTGAATCTGATAAATTTCGCAGGAAGTATGTGGTATCCTTTTCTTCAAAAAGGGGTGAATATTAAATGATAGAAATTGTTTATGAAAAGGAAAAACAAAAGTCTGAGGGGAACGAAAGCTTTTTCCGTATTCCCAATAATATACGGCAGATAGGGGAAGTAGGAGGCGCACAGAAAATCTATATAGAAGATTATGCGTATACCTATCTCTGTAGAATATCTTCTGAAAATTTATCCAAGGGCATAGGTGCGATCCTGCTGGGACAGGCTAACTGGAAAGATGGAATTTCTTATCTGTTTGTTAAAAGTGCAGTATCACTCCCGGATATGGAAGTCAGTGAGGAACATCTGGAATTTACACAGGAAATCTGGAACCATGTCTATGAAAAAAATAAAGAATATTTTCCGGATCAGGAGATCGTAGGATGGTTTTTATCTATACCTGGGTGCTCTATGGAACTTCATCAGATTATCTGTCAGACGCATTTAGATCATTTTGGAGGAAGTGACAAGATTCTATTTGTTATGGAACCTCTGGAAAAAGAAGAAGCTTTTTATCGTTATGAAGAGGGTAAGATGTCCAGGCAGACCGGATTCTATGTGTATTATGAAAAGAATGAACCGATGCATAATTTCCTCATTGCCCAGAATGAAAAAATGGAGAAGAAAACAGAGGAAGTAGATGATTCAGCAGTACACAATTTCCGAAAAAAGGTAGAAAAAAATATTTTGCAGGATCGATCAAAGTCTGGATTCCCGGTTATGAAAACAGCAGCTATATGCGCCGGAGTAGCGGTGCTGGCCGTTGGAGTTCTGTATCTGAATGATTATCAGAAGATGCAAAGCGCCAAGGAGGTGCTTGCAGGGATTGACCAGGAAAAACAAGAGACTGCTCAAGAAGAGACTATGCCGGTAAACGGAAGCGTGTCGGGAGAAGATACACAGGAAGAAAAGAGTGAGGAAAAAGAAGCCGAAGCAGAAAATGCAGGAACTGCCGAAGAAGAGGAGGGGGATACTCAGACTGAAAAGGATCGGGAGAGCGATCAGACAGATGCAGAAGTGCATCCGTCCTATACGATCCAGCAGGGAGATACGATCACTAAAATCAGCATCAAAACATACGGAAGTACAAAAAAAGTGGGAGAAATCTGTGAACTGAATCATATATCGGTGAATGATCTTATATATCCGGGACAAAAAATTTTACTCCCATAAACTTTTGTGTTATACTAACTTTGAATCAGACCTTCAGAGTTCCTGGAGGAAGGGAGTATGTATAACTACATTAGGGAAAAATATATGGATTTAAAAAAATATATAAAATTTGGAAAAAAAGACAGAACTATAGAAGGAAGCCGACTGGAGGATTTCTGGTGCTTTCTGAAATCTGTCCGCCCAAAAAAATCTGTAGTGATCACAGGAATTGTACTGATCGCAGGGGCGGCTGTAATTTTGGGCGTTATAAATCATGTGGATCAGAATTACAGAATACTTGCTTCTATTGAGAATGAAGATACCCAGTCTTCAGAGTATGTACATTTTGGAAATGATTTGCTCAAATATGGAGATGAAAGTGTTTCCCTGCTGTCTCAGTCAGGAGAGACTTTGTGGAGTCAGAATTATGAAATGAGCAGTCCGGAATCCAGTATTCGGGGCAGTACCGCGGTTATCTACGATAAAAGAGGCACTTCTATGTATGTAATCCGGACATCCGGTCCTGTAGGCCCTGTGGCGACAGATTTTCCTATTGTAAAAGCAGAAGTGGCGGAAAATGGCTCTATAGCTGCTATTTTAGAGGATGGAGAAAAAACCTGGATAAACTATTATGCTTCTGACGGGAGTCTGATCGTAGAAAATCAGACAAGAATGGAAAACAATGGTTATCCTCTTGATCTTGCCGTTTCTCCAGATGGGGAAGTTATCAGCGTCAGTTATCTCATGGTGGAATCAGGAGAAATTTCCAGTCAGGTGGTCTTTTATAATTTTGGACAAGAGGGGCAGGAACAGGTAGATAATATAGTTGCAGAGTTTACATATGAAGACACTGTGGTGCCGGATCTGGTTTATTTTGATAATAATACATGCGTAGCTTTTCGAGATGATGGCTTTTCAGTTTTTCAGGGGAATGATATTCCGGAAGAACGTAAATCAGAAGAAATAGACCAGCAGCTGATCAGTTTGTTTTATAATGAGGAATATTTTGGGATTGTTACAGCCGGAGAGGAGCAGGAAAGTACATATTTGATGACATTGTACGACTCCTCGGGAAGAGAACGAAGTTCCAGAGGATTTGATATGGAGTATCAGAGTATTTCGTTCAGCGGAGAAAAAGTTATTCTTTGCGCAGGTACCCAGGTGGAAATGTACAATTTAAATGGAAGACTGAAATTTCAGGGAGATATCCAGGAAGGAATGGTGAGAAATTTATTCCGGATGTCTAGAAATCGGTATTTTCTGATTTCGGATGAAGGAATCAGTATGATACAGTTGAGATGGTAGCAGACTACAGATACGAAAGACAGGTGAAAGTATGAATTGGTTATCTATTTTGATCTTGGCGATTCCCGTGATATATATTTTCAGAGGCGTGCAGAAAGGCATGATCCGGACGGCGTTTTCTTTTGTCTCGGTCATCCTGACGCTGATCCTGAGCTTTGCTCTAAATTCCCAGATCACAGGAATCCTCAGAGAGCACACGCCTATATATGATATGATCCAGGAAAACTGTGAAGAAAGTATTATTCAAAACACAGAGGGAAAACAGGCACAGGAAGGGGATTCTCAGGAGCAGAATCAGTTTATCCAGCAGCTCCCGGTTCCTGACAGCGTAAAAAATATCCTTATAGAAAACAATAACAGCCAGGGATATCAGCAATTTGTGGCGCAGAGTTTTGGGGAATATGCTTCTCATGTTATTGCCACCATTGCAGTGAGTATCATCGGTATGATCCTCACCTTCGTGCTGATAAGTATTATCCTGCACCTTGCAGCAGGATTGCTGAACGGAATTTTTTCACTGCCGATCCTCAGTTTCTTTAATCATATTGGAGGGGCTCTTTTAGGTGCAGCTCAGGGAATCTTTATAGTATGGATCATTTTTTGGGTACTGTCTCTGTTTTGGGATACGTCCTGGGTTCAGAGTGCAGTGTCTATGATAAAAGAAAATTCTATGACAGATTATTTATATGAGCATAATCTGGTGGCCTATTTTTTGTCACAGTTATTCCGGAATTGAAAGAATGATAGGATTGGAAAAAGGGCAGGAAAAGTGTCAGAACTTTTCCTGCCTTTTGTAAATATGAAATAAATTCCATTTTTTTGAAAAAATCTGTTGACAAGTAAATAAACCTATGGTATCCTAACATAGCTGTCGGGAACGGCAGTTGAAAAAAATAAGAACTTTAAAAAAGTTCTTGACAGACATGAAAAGATGTGGTAATCTAATATGGCTGTCGAAAAGAACAGAAAAACTTGAAAAAAA
>DWUX01000106.1 GCA_019120545.1 Candidatus Blautia stercoripullorum
ACAATCTTGGCATCAATTTCAAAAGACTGTATCAGCTCCTGCATCTGCCGGGCCTTTTCCGAACTGGTACAAACAATCTCAAAGTGATAAAACTTTTTAGGATCACTGATAGAACCAGCACACAAAAAAGCTCCCCGCAGAAATGCCCGCTTACAACAATTTTTCTGAATTACCATTTGGTTGACCATACCCTGCATGGCTGCCGGCTGTCTGTCTGCAGTAAGGATTTTTACTGCCTGCAGCACCTTGACCACAGTTTCCTGGTTCTTTACGTCAATAGTAAATCGGTTGTTTTTTCTGACTATTCTCTCATCAATAGAAACTTCGTCATTTATTTTAAACGTTTTTCCCAGTAATGTAAAGTACTTTCTTATTACCCCCTGATTTTCCGAGGACACCCGCAGACCGATCTTTCCCTGAGAATCCTGAAGGATCTCCCCGTTAAAGGCTATGATCGCTGCAAGTTCTGCAATCCTGCAATGTCTTGCATTATCTACCTTTCTCTGCAGTTCTTCTTTGACAGTTCCGGAAAAAGACATTACTTTCCATCCTTTTCTATATCTCTATGTTCTATGCGAAGGCCATATTCCTCGCTTTCTCCAAGACGCCGGTAAAGTTCATTTGCAAGAGTCACTGACCGATGCTTGCCGCCGGTACATCCCACACCAATCACCAGCTGGGTTTTTCCTTCTGCTATATAATTAGGGATCAAAAATTTAATCATATCTTCAAGTTTATCAGAAAATTCATGAGCAAGATCAAACCCCATAACATAGTCTCTCACCGGCTTGTCATTCCCGCTTAACGGCCTCAGCTGTTCTATGTAATAAGGATTCGGAAGGAATCGTACATCAAATACCAGATCCGCATCCTGAGGGATCCCATACTTGAACCCAAAGGAAAGGACCGTGACCATCAGATTCTTAAACTTCTGATTTTCCACAAAGATCTTTTCCAGTTCTTCCCGAAGTTCTCTGGTAAGGAGTTTGCTGGTATCCAGGATATAGTCTGCATAACGTTTCAGATATTTCAGACGCTCCCGTTCTTTTTTTATTCCTTCATCCACTCTTCCTCCTCCTGCCAGAGGATGGGACCTTCTTGTCTCTTTATATCTTTTCACCAGGGCTTTGTCATCTGCATCTAAAAACAGGATTTCCACTCTGGTTCCCGGATATTTGATCTTTTCCAGTACAGATTCCAGTTCATCCAGGGACTTTCCGCTTCTTACGTCGATCCCTACTGCAACTCGTTCAATCTCCCCAGGTCCGCCGTCCCGGATAAGCTGTATAAATTTTTCAATCAGAGGCACCGGCAGATTATCCACGCAGAAATATTCCATATCTTCCAGCATCTTCAGCGCCGTACTTTTACCTGCTCCTGACATTCCCGTTACAATTACAAACCGCATAGTTCCTCCTAAAATTCTCCCAGAAATTTCACTTCTGTCTCCAATTCGACTCCAAATTTTTCATGGACACGCTTCTGCACTTCCTGTATCAGCTCCAGTACATCCCGGGCAGTGGCTCCGCCTTTGTTTACCACAAATCCACAGTGTTTTTCAGAAATCTGAGCTCCTCCTACGGAAAACCCTCGAAGTCCGGCATCCATGATCAGCTTTCCGGCGAAATACCCCTCCGGCCTTTTAAAGGTACTTCCTGCGCTTGGCATATCCAAAGGCTGTTTTTCAGTCCTCCGTTCCCGCAGCTCTTCCATAAGTTTTTGTATTTCTGCCTTGTCCCCCTCTTTTAATTCCAGCACTGCCGCAAGTACGATATAATTTTTTTCCTTCACAATACTTGTCCTATACCCCAGTTTCAGTTCTTCCTTCTGCAGCTGAAAGATCTTACCCTGGTGGTCCATGACCAGAACTTCCTTGAGAATGTCTTTCATTTCTCCTCCATAGGCCCCGGCATTCATTACCACTGCTCCTCCCAGTGATCCCGGAATCCCTGCTGCGAATTCCATTCCTGTTAATCCTTCCTCCAAGGCCTCAGCTGCGATTTTAGCCAGACTGGCCCCTGCTTTTGCATAGATCAGACGGCCTTCTGTCCGAATATCGCTGACATTTTTCCACAGCTGGATCACCACTCCCCTGTATCCTTTGTCGCTGACCAGGAGATTGCTCCCATTTCCAAGGATAAAATACGGAATTCTTTCCTCCCTGCAGATTTCCACTATCTGCTGAATTTCTTTTGCACTGTGCGGACACAGATAATAATCCGCCGGCCCTCCGATCCGGAAAGTCGTATGTTTCTTCATAAGCTCGTCTCTATATACATTGTCGCTGCCCAGACATGCGCAGAATTTATTTTCAATTCTATTATTTTCCATTTCTGTTTTATAATCCCCTTTTATCATTTCTAAACACTAAGTCTTTTATCACTTCTCCTGCGATCATAAGGCCTGCTACTCCCGGCACAAAAGATACACTGGCCGGCACTGGCCGACCTGTTCCTCCCCTTGTTTCCAGAGGAGAATCCATCTCTTTGGCCGGCTGCCCCTGCCGCCTTTTTTTCGCTTTCGGAACAGGTTCCGTTGAATAAAGAACCTTCACCTTTTTTATCCGTCTTTTCTTTAATTCTGTCCTCATCACTTTTGCCAGCGGGCAGACGCTGGTCTTAGAAATATCTGTGATCTGAAAGCATGAAGGATCCAGTTTATTTCCTGTTCCCATACAGGAAATGACAGGTACCCCCGCCTCTTTTGCTTTTTCGATCAAAAGCAGTTTTGCAGACACTGTGTCAACTGCGTCTACAACGTAATCAAAAACGGAGAAATCAAAAAGGTCTGCTGTTTCGGCACAAAAAAAGGTATCATATGTATGAACCACCGCATCCTGATTAATATCCATGATCCGCTCTTTGGCAACCAAAACTTTTTTTCTTCCCATAGTAGAACGAAGGGCTACCAGCTGCCGGTTCAAATTTGTCACACTTACAATATCATGATCTACAAGAGTCAGGCTTTCGACCCCGGCTCTGGCAAGAGCTTCCACAACATAAGAACCCACTCCTCCGATTCCGAATACTGCGATCTTAGACTCTGCCAGGATTCTCAATCCATCTCTTCCTAAAAGTTCTTCTGAACGTGAGAATGCATGAAGCATTTCCGTTTTCCTCCCGTTAATAGAAATAGCGGCCGTATATAAGGGGGTTGTCTCATGAATCCGCAGTTTTCTCGTTTCATGTGACAGCCCCTCTCATATCACCGACTGTTATACTGTTTTTTATTATACTATTATTTTTGCCAAAAGTATAGATTAGTTTTTCATCTTAGGCTTAAAAATAAGACTTGCCAGGTATCCGAAAATCAATGCGGAAGAGATTCCCACAGCACTGGCTGTAAATCCTCCCTTAAAGATTCCCAATATCCCCTCCTCCAGAACGGCCTTCTTCACTCCACGGAACAGAGTATTGCCAAATCCCAGAAGAGGTACACTGGCCCCGGCTCCCGCAAAGTCTATCAGTCTGTCATAAATTCCCAGACTGCCCAGGACTGCCCCTGTGCATACAAGGAGCACCATCACTCTTCCCGGAAGAAGCTTTGTTTTCTCCAGCAGGATCTGTACAAGAGCACAGATAAGCCCTCCTACCCAGAATGCCTGAATATATTCCATATTTTTCTCCTTTAACAATGTTCTACCACTACTGCCTGAGCGATCCCCGGAACACTTTTTCCCTCATTATAACTTACCTTTGAAAGAAGCGCCCCTGTAGGGACAAAAAGGATCCTTTTCCATTCTCCCTTTGCAATCTTCGGCAGGATATAGGATGCAAAAGTCACTGCCGAACAGCCGCATCCGCTGCCTCCCGCATGGGTATCCTGGGTTTCCTTGTCAAAGATCTCGATCCCGCAGTCCATATGCCGGCCTTCTATAGAGATTCCCTGTTTTTCCATAAGATCAAAAAGAATCCTCTGCCCTACTTCTCCTAAATCTCCGGTTATGATTTTATCGTAGTCTTCCGGCACTCTGCCGAAATCTTTCAGGTTCGCCTCGATAGTGCTGCAGGCGGCAGGAGCCATGCAGGCTCCCATATTCAAAGAATCTTTCAAACCGAAATCCACAATTTTCCCAGTAGTGATCCCTGTGATCCTGACATGGCTTCTTCTCGTCCCCAGGATACAGGCTCCGCTTCCTGTTACCGTCCAGGTAGCGGAAAGAGGACGCTGATTGCCATATCCCAAAGGAAATCGAAATTCTTTCTCCGCACTTCCAAAATGACTGGACGTCACTGCTCCCACATATTCTCCAAATTCTCCTGCTACGGCCATAGATGCCAGGGACAAAGCTTCTCCCATTGTGGCGCAGGCGCCATAAAGCCCATACACCGGTCTGTGAAATCCCATGATTCCAAAGGAAGAAGCAATGGTCTGGGCCAGCAAATCTCCCGCATAGATCAGCCGGAGATCATCCTGGGCGATCCCTGTCTTTGACACTGCGATGGACAAGGCTTCTTTCTGAAGCGTGCTTTCTGCCTCCTCCCAGGATCTGCATCCGAAAAGCCCGTCCTCCTGTCCTATCTTATCAAAGTATTTTCCCAAAGGCCCGTCTCCTTCTTTTTTCCCCACGATTGATCCCGCTCCCAGTATATAAACAGATTTATCAAACTGAATACTTTGACTTCCTATGAATTTTCCCATCACACAATCCCCCACATATGCAGAAAATAATAAATCAGCCCTAAAAGAGAAGATACCAGTATTCCGTAAAGTATTACAGGTCCTGCAATAGTAAAAATCTTGCAGCCGATTCCAAATACCTGTCCTTCTTTCTGATATTCAATAGCCGGAGCAGCCACTGAATTGGCAAAGCCGGTAATAGGCACCAACGTTCCGGCGCCTCCCCATTTAGCCAGTTTTGGATAGATATTCAGGCCTGTCAGAAGCACGCTTAGAAAAACAAGGGCCAAGGAAGTCCATGCGCTTCCCGTTTCCTTGTCCATCCCCATCCATTCGCAAAAATTCTGGATCCCCTGCCCTAGAACGCAGATCAGCCCGCCGCTGAAAAAAGCCCCCCACATATTTTTAGCCAGACTGTGAACAGGTGTCCTCTTTTTTACATATTTTTCATATTCTTTTTCTTTCTCTTTTCTCTGTTCTTCCTGAGACAGCTCCATCATCTACGCCTCCTCATTTTTCGCTCTGATCTTAGTATACGGCTTGTCCTGGATTTTATGCACAAAGCTGGAGAAGACAGCCTAAAGTCTTTCCAATGGCAATAGATAAAATAATTATGCCTGCGCCCTGTTTCAGTCCCATACGCCTGGCGGCAATAGCAAAGGCATTTACCACTTCTCCCAGAGCGATAATCCAGCTTCCCAGAAAAATACCGAAAAATAGCCCTGTTGCCCCGGCACCTGCAGTGCCGCAGGGAATCTGGATTCTGTATACAGAAATAAGATTTCCTATAATACAGCCCAGGATCAAAAAATCTTCATATAATAGAATATGTCTTCCTGTATGGGTGATCCCTGCATATCTGGGAATGATCCCCAGACCGATGATAAAAGCAGACAAGGCAGAAGCCACCACCGCCCCGCCGCATAGACAGGCGGTGCCTGTCAGTATCATTCCCAGACTCATGCTTTCTTCTCCCCTCTGTTCTTCTCTGCGATCAAGGTCTTGTCTACGTCCTCTTCGTAAGTCCTCATCTGTACTTCTATAGGCGAAGGATCTTTGGCTGGTTTTCCATGTCCGAAATGATTAAAGAAAAACACCACTCCGATTCCGATTCCCAAAGAATAAAAAAACTCCAGTACAGTAACTCCCTCCGGCTTAGTCCCTGTAAGCTGAAAATACAGCTGAGGAAAAAGTTTCTGTATGTCTACATCTGTATTAAAAGTCATAATGGAAAAGGCAGCGCCGAAAAATGAAAGAATACATACCAGTCCCGTTTTTATATATTCTTTCCATTTTTCTCCGGAAGGCCGCTCTCTGTAAGTAACTACAATATTGGCTTCTCCTATATGGGTCACATCCAGACTTTTTTCCTCCTTTGCAACAGCATTTATCAGATCCAGGGCAGAGACGACATATCTTCCCGGTTTCTTCCCCGGGATCGTCATGATCCGTCTGACCTGATTCCTGTTCAGGATTTTCTGATCACTGCAGGTAAGTTTCGCTATATCCTGAAGATGAATTTCCGGACTATAGACTTCTACGTTTTTTTCTGTCTGTATATATAAAATTTCGCTCATGGAAAACCTCCCTGTTCTGCATGCTGTCTGAAGATCTTTGCCGCTTATCCTGACATGCTCATAATACTATAGTATTTCTTTTCAGACAGGATTTATTCTTCGCCTTTATAGCTTTTCCCGAAGACGGCTGAGTATTTTTTTCTCCAGTCTGGATACCTGAACCTGAGACAGGCCCATTTTTTTACCTATATAAGCCTGGGTTTTTTCCTGAAAAAAGCGGAGATAGATCAGTTCTCTTTCTTTGGCATCCAATTCTCCCAGGATCTCCTCTAAAAACATTTTATTCAGGATCTCCTCCTGCTGGCTTTTTTCCTGAGGAAGCTTATCCTCCAATGCTATGTCGCTACCGTCACTTTCAAAGATAGTTTTTTGAAGAGATTCCACCTGCGCCCCTGATTCCAGCGCCATGACCAATTCTTCTCTGGATATCCCGACTTCGGCAGCAATCTCCTCCATGGAAGGTTCCCTGTTATTTTTCAGCAGCAGTCTTTCTCTGGCCCCATAAGCTTTCGCCGCTGTTTCTTTTAAAGAACGGCTGACCTTTACCATTCCATCGTCACGAAGATATCGTTTAATCTCACCGGTGATCATCGGCACGGCATAAGTAGAAAATTTCACATTAAAAGAAAGGTCAAACTTGTCAATTGCTTTCAATAATCCGATGCTTCCGATCTGGAGCAGATCTTCCGTCTCAACGCCCCGGTTCTGAAATCTTTTTACAATACTCCGGACAAGCCCCATATTTTTCTCTACCAGTATATCTCTTGCTTCCTTATCACCTTGGTGCACACGCCCGATAAGGGCAAGGATATCCTCCATACGCCCTCCTATTCAAAAACCGGATTCTGTCGTCCGATCAATTTTTTCATGGTTACTGTAGTGCCCTGACCCGGACTGGATTCTACTTTCACCTGATCCATAAAGGCCTCCATAAAAGCAAATCCCATTCCGGACCGATCCTGTTCTGGTTTTGTGGTATACAGCGGTTCCATAGCCTTTTCAATGTCCTCAATCCCTTTCCCTGTATCTTTCACCACTACCGTCAGTTCTCTTTTATAATTTCTGCATTCTATCCGGATTTTTTCAGTACCCGAATCATATGCATGTACAATACAGTTCGTAATAGCTTCGGAAACTGCAGTTTTAATATCCGCCACCTCTTCCAGGGTAGGGTTCAGCTGAGTACTGAAAGCCGCTACTGCAATACGCACCAGACCTTCGTTACAGGATCTGCTTTCTACTTCTAAGATCATTTCATTTCTATTTTCCATTTTCCGTTCCTCCTATCTCTTCCTGTAATTCCATACAGGTTCCTGGCTGATCTCAATATGTTTACAAAGCCCTGAAAGCTGCATAATCCGCAGTATCCTGTCATTCACATGTATTGCGCTTACAGTACCTCCTCCGTAGCTTAGAAGTCTTTTTCTCCCCATTATCATTCCGATCCCTGAACTGTCCATAAAATCTGTGTCAGAAAAATCAAACACCAGTTGTCTTACATTTCCTCTTTCCAGCTCCTGATCTATAGCTCCGGTGATCTGCTGGGCGAAGTGATGATCCAATTCTCTTGGAATATAAACGATCAGCATTGCCCCTCTTTTTTTCATAAATTCTTCCATATATCTCTTTCCCCTTTCTATTTATACTCTTCCCGTTTTTCATTGAAAAAAGGAGCCTTCCTTCTGCGAAAGCTCCTTTTCTCCAAGGTTTCTCTTCTATGTTCTTTTTTATCCGTTATAATAGGTCTGTTCTTCTGCGCCGGTTCCCGTATCGTCTGTTCCGCCGGTCTGATCCTGCTGATCTTCATCACTGTCCCCTGAGTCCAGCTGGTCACTGTATTCATCTATATATGCCTGTGCATTCAGAGCGCTTTGGGTGCCGGGATAATTATCTACAACTTTCTGGTACCAGGTAACGGCATTTTCCACATCTCCTTTACCGGCATAGGCCTGAGCCAGATAATACATAGATCTTCTGTCCTGTTCGCCGATTTCCAGAGCTTTTTCCAGACTTGCTATAGCTGAATCATAATCTCCTGCTGAAAGATAATCGTATCCTTCATCTCTATACTGTCTTTTAAGGGTAGTTCCCACCTGATTCATGATCGTATCATACATACTTTTTCCCTCAACAGACAGACTGTCCGAATTCACCTGGGCGATAGCGTTTGCAGCATTAGTATAGCTGCCTTCCTGGTATGCCTCCCAAGACTTCAGAAGATTCTCGTAGTCTGTCGTCTGCTTCTGTGCTTCAGCGATCTGAGTCTGTGCTGTATCCACAGATTCCTGGGAAGCTGCCATTTCATCCTGAAGCCGTTCCAGCTCTGCGGATTGTGTCGCCATCTGATTACTGTAATTTACGACCTTCTGATTTGCTTCTTCATTAACTCTCTGAGTAATCGCCGGCACTATCAGAAACCATAATGCAGCAGCTCCCACAATAAGCCCCAGCACAATGTTTATCAAAGTATTTGTGATCGTCTTCTCACGGAATTCCGGCGGCTGTATCACAACATCATTTCCTGATTTGTAGATCACGCTGCCGTCCCTGTTTTCTTTTTCTTTTTCCCGTATCCGGAATCTGGGTTCCAGATTTGTTTTCCGTCCGGTCTGCTCCTCAACCTCTCTTAGGAAACGCAGAGTAGTCGTATTACTCTTATCGATTTTCGCAGCAGCCTTCAGCTGTTTTCTGGCTTTCTCATATTCTTCTTCGTGGATATAGATCAGCGCCAGAAGATGATATCCTTTGATCAGCTTTGGATTGCTGGCCATAACCTTCTTTAACTGCATCTTTGCCATATCTGTACTGCCTTTTCTGCAATATTCCAGACACTGGTTATATTTTTTTATACTGCTGTTGATCTCCTCCAGTCGATTTCCGTCTTTCTGAAGTTTGTCAATATATTCTGTTGCAACATTTCCCTGGGGCATCATATTCTTACTGATCACCCATTGACTGAGTGCCGCCACCACTTCACCGGTTTCAAAATACACCAGACCCAGGAGATTTCTGGCCTGGATATTCAGCTTGTTCATTTTCAGACTCCGCTGCAGACAGGTAATAGATCCTGAAAGATCCCTGACCTGCGCCTTCTCCAGTCCTTGATTGTAATACAGATTTGACAGAGCCCATGCCTTTTTCTGTGCTGTGACCCTGCACCCGCATTTCGGACAATACTCTGAATCAGTAAGCGGGGCATTGCATATCATACAATTCATAAACTTCTCCCTTATTTATCTGAAGTGCTGTTGTTATCCTTTATCATTTCTTTCAGTATATCTATGACATCTGTCAGATCCTGCCTGTAAATCGCCCCTTCTGCATCATCTACTTCCAGGCATGGCCGGAATTTTTTCAGTTCCTCTTCAAAATTAATCATGAAACGTCCTCCTTACATAATCCTTTATCTCTCCAGCCAAATAAAGAGAACCGGCTACAAACATCAGACCTTCTCCCTTCTTGGCATATGCCATATCAAAAGCTTTTCCAGGATCAGGTTCTGCATACACATTTTCGCAGCCTTTTTCCCTGAACAGTTCTGCAAGCTCCCTGGCAGACTGTTTTCTGCTTCCCCAGATTTCCGTAGTTACTACATTGGAAAAATGCAGTCCCTTGCAGATCTCATCAATCATATCCCTGAAGTCTTTATCTGACACAGTAGAAAACAGCAGCGTAATAGGATAATCTTTCTGAAAATATTCCACAGTCTCTACGAATTTGGCAATTCCATCTTCATTATGGGCGCCGTCTACAATAACTCCCGGAAGTATAGTCTCCATTCTGCCCTGCCATCTGGTATTTTTCATTCCCCGGATAACCACATCCTTCTCCAGATGATGGATATTTTTCAAGACCCCCATGGTTTCCAAAGCCAAAGCCCCATTCATCATCTGGTACCTGGCAATAAAAGGTATGAACAATTCCGTAGGACCATATGCTGAGGAATCCGCAATAAATCGGATTCCTTCAGGCGTATAGGCTGTCATCTGCTGCATTTCTTCTTTTACCTCATACCAGGGACAGCCTAGACTCTCTGCCTTGGCCCGTATCACATCTGCCGCCTCTGGATGATTTCCATCAAAGATCACCGGAACACCAGGTTTTAGAATGCCGGCTTTTTCTCCTGCAATCTCAGGAATTGTATTTCCCAGATACTCTACATGGTCCAGGCTGATGGAAGTGATCACGCAGGCTATAGGATCTTTTACAGAATTTGTCGCATCCAGCCTGCCTCCCAGTCCGGTTTCCAGTACGATATAATCTACCTCTTCCTTCTGAAAGATCACCATTCCCATCAGAAAAAGAAATTCAAAATAAGTAGGATGATACTCTCCATGTTCCACCAGAGAGTCCGCTAATTCTTTTACCTTAAGAAAGGCTTCCAGAAACGTCTCATCAGAAACCATCACTTCATTGATCTGAAACCGTTCATTAATCTTCACTAAATGAGGAGATGTAAACAAGCCGCATTTATACCCTCCCTCTTCCAGCATAGTAGATATAAAAGCGCACACACTTCCTTTTCCGTTAGTTCCTGCAACATGAATGATTTTCTGACCTTTATCCGGACTGCCTAAAAGATCCAGACACTGTCTGGTATGTTCCAGTTTATTTTTTGTTGTAAATTTAGGTATATCTTCGATATATTTCACCGCTTCTTCATATGTGAACAAGCTGTATCCCTCCTGTCCTGCAGAAATGGCAAGGGGCCCGTCTGTCTCTGCTTTGAGACTGGGCTTTCATAGTAAATCACCACTTCTGTTATAATGATGCCCCCACATACTCCGGGGTCACTTATCATTATAATGAAGTGGTGATAATATGCAAGCAAATTATGTCGCATCGGAAAAAAGATATCTCTATTCTTCCTGATTTTCCTGTGTTTGTTCTTCCTGTGTCTCTGTTTTCTCCGTATCTGAAGCCTGTTCCTGGCTCTTATCCTCTGAAGATGCCAGAGTCAGCATAGCTTCCTGACCTTCCTGCTCAGGTTCATGATAGATATACTTATCTGTTCTGGTAAGCACTCTGTGAGTAGAACTGTTGCTTCTCGTTGCGATATCTATTTCATCGCCATCTTTCAGAGCATCTGTAATAACCAACAGCGTATTTTCATCTATAAAAGTTGCCTCTATCAGCTCGCCATTTACTTCCAGATAGGAGGACTGAGTGAAATTAGCACCGCGTATATAATACCGGCCCTCTGAAATTTCTTCTATGCCGTCAAGCCGGCTGTCCACAACTCCCAGCTTCATGGCTGTCTTTTCATACGGGGATTTTCCGCCGTAAACATATCTCTCTCCGTAAAGGATGTCATACTGAAGCATTTCCAGATCTACCTGATAGTTTTTGGTATTTTTTCTGGCCTGATGGAAGCGGAAAACATTTCCCTCATGGATTCCTACCCGGTCCATGACTTCTGCGGCCATCTGATATGCCGCCAGATTTTTATCCTGCTTTTCAAGCCCCATATTATCCCAGATCACATACTGAGTCTGGAACAGATAACGGTTCTTTAAATCCGTTACCGTCAGATCCATTGTAGGCAGATGATCCCCATACATCACAAGGATCACATCCTCATCCAGCTGTGATAAAGCATTGGTCAATTCCCCGATGAACTGATCCATCTCATAAATCTGATTACAGTAATATTCCCATTTATTATTCTGCTCTTCCGTACTGCTGCCGGATACGGTGATCTTCGGATCCTCCAGCACCGGTTCTTCCGGATAGTCTCCGTGTCCCTGAACAGAAATAGTGTAAACATAATCCGGTCCTTCTGTGGATTCCATAGCCTGAAGGATATATTTGGTCAGATTCCGGTCCCGGATCCAGTCATTGGGATTGGTATCATCCTGCTCAGACATATATTCTGAGGAAGTAAAAGTATCAAATCCCAGATTTGCAAACACCCGTTTTCTGCCGTAGAAATTTGCTTCATTATTATGAATGGCATGAGTGCCATATCCCAGGTTTTTCAGCACATAAGCTGCGCTTTCGCAGGTTTCTTCCTCCAGGATCCCTTTATAAGGATATTCTCCGGGGCCAAAATAATGCATACTCATACCTGTAATAGATTCAAACTCTGTATTGGCTGTACCGGCTCCTACAGACGGCACTTTGTAATATCCCGATGAATATTCTTCCATCAACTTTCTGAAATTAGGGATGGGATCTTCCGATACATTCAGATAATTTACCAGAGTCGGATCAAAAAAGGACTCCAGCTGAAGAAAAAGGATATTGGGCCGGCTGTCTCCTGTCTCCGGAAGAGAATCCTCGCTTTCGACAATCTTCTCTACAGCTTCCTCAGAATAATCTCTTGGACAGCCGATCCCTGTATTGAAGATTGTAGTAGCCAGACAGTAGGGATAACCATAATCCTCATAAGCAAACGCTATATTTCCAAAATAGTTAGATAACACCCTTTTCTCAAGAGCCAGTTTTGTAGTCCCTGCAAAAGCCAGGACCCCTACAATGATCAAAGGAATGTTCGCTTTATAGCGAAGTTTTCCTTTGTACCTGGGACCTTTGATAAACAGTAAAATCAGAGCCAGCGCCGCCAGCACTGCCAGTACCACTACTACCCAGAAAAAGAAGGGCGGCAGATACCGGTCTGCAATCTCAAAAGCATCGGTGATCATATGCAGATCCGGTCCTGTAAAAGGCGTTACTCTGGTAGACAGGAGCACACCGTTGATAATTCCCAGCCCCATCCAGAAGATCGTAAGGATCACCCTCCAAAAGACCCTTCTTCTGAAGAGATATACGAGCAGTGTGGTTGTAAAGATCAAAAATGTATTATACAGAAAGACCAAGGGCCGTTCTGTTAAAAAATCCATAGCTTCCCATATAGAATGTCTGGAAATCGCTTCTATAAAGAAGTATCCTACGAATACCGCCAGAAACTGCAGCGGTACAGAAAACATATTCAGATATTTCAGGCATAATACCTTCCTG
>DWUX01000107.1 GCA_019120545.1 Candidatus Blautia stercoripullorum
AGTGCGCCATTTTTCGGCTGGCCTCTACTTTCTTTCACACTATTTCCTCGATTCCTGTTTTTTTTAGAGTATCATAAATATTCGGAGAAAGAAAGTGGTATTTACAAGAAAAGAATGGTTTGTTAAGATGAGACTATATACAAAAAAGATAAGAAAAGAAAGGAAATATTATGGCAAAATATGAAATGCTGATTCTTTTGGCAGTGATCATTATTCTGGCAGGATTCTTTTTGGGATGGAAGGGAAAGACGTCTATGATCAGAGAAAGGTTTTCCAGCGGGGTATCACCAAAGAATGAAAGAAAGTTTATGATGTGCACAGGAGGCGGGATCTCAATACTTGGTGCAGATCTTCTGATTCTGGGAATTCTTGAGATCATACATCCTGTAAGCGAAGAGACAGCACTGATCATTCTCTGTATAGGCATTGTTCTTTTCGTGGCGGTGATCCTTACAGGACAGAAATATTTCAGGCGCTAGGTAAATTTCGGGTATCCCTGAAGAGGAAAAAGTGGTAAAATATTTTTCATAATATATACAGAATGGAGAGGAAAGAAATGAGCAAGGAATATCATATTGAAACAAAATGTATCCAGTCCGGCTGGAAGCCTAAAAAGGGCGAGCCCAGAATGATGCCTATTTATCAGAGCACAACTTTTAAATATGACACTACGGAAGAAATGGGACGTCTGTTTGACCTGAAGGACAATGGATATTTTTATACAAGATGCCAGAATCCTACCAATGATCTGGTTGCTTCGAAAATAGCAGATCTGGAAGGCGGAGTAGCAGCTGTTCTTACCTCTTCCGGACAGGCGGCAAATTTTTATGCAGTATTTAATATCTGTGAAGCAGGAGACCATGTGATCTGTGCTTCTGCCATTTATGGGGGAACTTTAAATGTATTAGGCGTTACTGCAAAGAAAATGGGAATTGAATGTACCTTTATTGATGTAGATGCTCCGAAGGAAGAACTGGACAAGGCGTTCCGCCCCAATACCAAAGCAGTGCTGGCAGAGACCATTGCAAATCCGGCTCTGGTAGTTCTGGATATTGAAAAAATGGCAGATCTGGCTCACAGCCATGGAGTTCCTCTGATCGTGGACAATACTTTTGCCACACCGGTGAACTGCCGTCCTTTTGAATGGGGAGCGGATATCGTAACTCATTCTACTACTAAATATATGGACGGACATGCCGCCCAGGTAGGAGGAGCAATTGTAGACAGCGGAAATTTTGACTGGGAAGCTCACGCTGATAAATTTCCAGGCCTGACTCAGCCGGATGAATCTTATCATGGAGTGGTTTATACAAAGCAATTTGGGAAAGCTGCCTATATTACCAAGATTAATGCCCAGCTTATGAGGGATTTAGGATCCATTCCTTCTCCTATGAACAGTTTTATCCTGAATCTGGGGCTGGAGTCTTTAGTACTTCGTGTGGAGAGACATTGCTATAATGCCCAGAAAGTTGCAGAATATCTGGAGGCTCATCCTCTTGTAGGAAAGGTGAATTATCCTGGACTTCCCGGAGACAAATATCATGCTCTGGCCCAGAAATATATGCCGAAGGGTACATGCGGCGTGATTTCATTTGAACTGAAGGCAGGAAGAGAAGCAGCAGTGAAATTTATGGACAGCCTGAAGCTGGCTTCTATTGTCACCCATGTGGCAGATGCCAAGACCAGCGTTCTGCATCCGGCAAGCCATACTCACAGACAGTTAAACGACGAACAGCTGGTAGCAGCAGGCGTTTCTCCGGGAATGATCCGTCTTTCCGTAGGGATTGAGCATGTGGATGATATTATCGGAGATCTGGAGCAGGCTTTGGCGGCAAGTGAGAAATAGAAGCCATGAATTTGTACCAGATCACCCAATGGAGTCATGAGCTGTTCCGGCTTCAGGTACAGGAAGGAGGCATTTATATAGATGCCACCATGGGAAAAGGCCGGGATACTTTATTTCTCTGTGAAATGGCAAAAGAGACAGGAAAAGTTCTGGCTTTTGATATACAGGAAGCTGCTCTTAGCGCCACAGACAGACTTTTGAGAGAGCAGGGCGTTAGAAACAGGGCAGAGTTGTATCGGGATAGTCATGTCCATATGGACAGGTATCTGCCTCCAGAATCTGCAGATGGGATCTATTTTAATTTTGGCTATCTGCCGGGAGGGGATCATAGTCTGGCTACCAGGGGTGAAACCAGTGTTAAAGCAATGGATGTGGGGCTTTCTCTTCTTAAGAAAAAAGGTGTGATGGCACTGTGCATTTACAGCGGCGGCGATACGGGATTTGAGGAAAGAGATATGATCCTGAAGTATCTGAAGCAGCTGGATGAGAAAAAATATCTGGTGATCCTGAACTGTTTCTATAATAGACAAAATAATCCGCCTATGCCGGCATTTGTTGTAAAGAAGTAAAGAATGTATGGGACTTGCGTTTTCTGACATATATATAGAACAAGTCAGAGCGCAGGTCCTTATTTTTATGAATAAAGAAAAGGAATCTTTGGTATGCACTCTTCTTCTTTTTCTTCTTCTTCCTTATCTGCTGACGGTTTTGATCCTGGGAAGGGAAGCCTGCCCGGCGAGCCGGGAACTTTCCACGGAAGAATATGTTCCGGCTGTTACGGCTTCTCAGATTTCCTGGGATTACAGTAAAGAGGCCATAAAAGCCCAGACAGTTGCGGCAAGAACTAATCTGTATGTTCATCTTGGAGAAAAAGAAGAAAAGAGTATGATCCAGAAGGCTGTGGAGAATATAAGAAAGAAGGAAATGAACAGTATTATGCTGAAAAAGTATCGGATTTTTCAGGAAGCAGCCAGAGAAACAGAAGGCCAGGTGCTGAAATATCAGGATCAGTTAAGGGAAATACCTTATCATGCTCTCAGCGCAGGCAGGACCAGGGATGGAAAAGAAATTCTGGGGGAGGACTATGGATATATTGTTTCGGCGGATACTTCAAAGGATATAGATAGTCCTCTGTATGTGGAGGGATGTTATTTTTCAGAGAAAGATCTGGAAGAACAGATAAAAAAAGACTATCCGGGATTTAAGCTGGGAGAGGAGAAAAAGGCAGAAATACAAAAAACAGATTCTGCGGGATATGTAATGGAAATAGAAATAGGAAATCTGGAATTTCAGGGAGAGCAGCTGAAAGAGCTTTTAAATCTTCCTTCTTCCTGCTTTACCATACAGAGATTGAAGGGAGAGATCCGTTTCTTATGCAGAGGGATAGGACATGGAATGGGACTCAGCCAGTATACGGCTGAGCAGATGGCCCTGGAAGGGAAAAAGTATGAAGAAATCCTTCAATACTTTTTCCCGGAGATGGTCATTGAAGAACGATAAAAGGATTTATGGGGCTGTGATCAGATTGAGATATTCTGTCTCTAACAGGATTCCATTTTCTGTGGAGACACTGTTTAAGGTGAAATCCACCTCATCCCCTTCTTTTATCTCATAAAAGCCCTGAATATTATAAGGATAGAGGAGATTCATAGTTCCCCGGATGGTAACAGAGTCTCCTTTTTTCAGTTCTTCTCCTGTATAATCTTTCAGATCTGTTATTGTTCCTTCCATTGTGGTGTAATCGATGACAGAAGTAATTTTTACCTGGAGACTGCCAAGTCCTGTTTCTTCCTGGAGAAGAGAAGAAACTCCCCGGGAATCTTCAGCTTCCGGGATTTCCTGAGCGGAGAGAGACAGGACTTTGCGGGATCCGGGCAGATACGCAGCCTCAAAAAGGGTAGTTTCAGGGTAGGCATAAGTCTGAGTTTCAGAAGTTTTATCCAGACTTTCCGCAGGGACGGCATAGGAATAAGTGTTATAAAAGTCTCTGGGAATATTCAGCGTGAGTTTTTCCTCTTCTTCATCCATTCCTTCCAGTGTATAGACGCTGTAATCCAGAATATGGAAAATATTGTGACGCTCCATAGTAAATTCAGCAGAACTTAGGATGACATGATGAGGATTTCTCAGCGCCAGAAGATCCAGGACCCCTGTGCGGAGAAAAGCCAGGCTGCAGAGCAGGACTGTCAGAGCATATAGGAAAGGAATATCAACATGATCATCCAGAAAATTGCGAAAATGTGGATAGAGCTTGTAAATAATATAAAAGATTGTGGATAAAAGGATGATTCCTGTAAAAATATAGTAAAGACCAGGAGCCTGAGTGATCCTATATGAAAGGAGCAGCACAAGAAAATCCAGAAAAATAAATACAGCGGCAAAACAGCCTTTATAAGTTTTTCCCATGAAAGATCCTCCCTTTGAAATTAATTGGAAATTTTCTTTCATGATACCATAGAAGGAAAAAAAGAGAAACAGATTGTGTATAAGTTTTCATTTTCTGTCAATCCTATATTTGAAAACAAAAAGGGGCGGATTGCTCCAGGATAGGCAGAGGTGAAAATTATGAATAAAAAGAGGAAAATTCGTGTGCTGCTGGGCAGTATTCTGACTTTGGCGCTGGTTGTTACATGTGGAGTTGTATATCAGTCTGGGAGTAAGAGCACACCAAATGAGAAAGAACTTGTTATGGAGAACGA
>DWUX01000108.1 GCA_019120545.1 Candidatus Blautia stercoripullorum
GATGTTTCTACTAATACTTTCATTTTGAAATCCTCCACTTTTTTATAATTATTAAATAATTATTCACTACCTTTAATTATAGCTTTTTCCAAAAGCTTGTCAACGCATATAAAAAGATTTCTTACAGGGAATTTTGCATTTTTCAGGATACAAAAAAATCAGAGACAGATACTGCCTGTCCTATTCTCAGTCAGTATCTGTCTCTGGTTCTTTCTCTTTTTCATTTTTTGTAAATTTGTTCCTTAAGTACTGATATTCTTCTACAATGCCTCTGGTGATTTCATCTTCTTCCTGCTCGTCATCCGGGTGGTAAATACGCAAAAGGGCAGCATATCTTTTATCCAGTTCCTCTGCTGTTTTCAGTCCTTTAAAATAATGACTGCCTGAATCGGCTTCCTCCAGATCATGCTTTTTATATCCGCTGTCAAAAGCCGACCACTGAAAATCCGGCCTTTTGTAGAAAGCTTTCCAGGTCTTGGATTTCCCCATATAAAAACGCCAGATCCAGCTGCAGGCGGCTTCAAGAACAACCATCACCAGTCCGACGCCGGCAACAGGCACATAAATAAGCGCTCCTGCCGCGCAAATGGTCAGTACCACTGCAGCAAAGCCGGGCCCCCTCCCCTGAAGCTGAAGGACTATCTCTGCCAGAGCTGCTAAAGAGACAACAACAGAAGACAGCATACACACAAAAGAAACCACGGTTCCGGATATTTTTAAAAAGTACTGCACACAGCGTATCAGCAAAAAAGCCGCTGCCAGAGGAACCGCAAGAATCACTTTCACTATGGTCAATAAAATTTCAAGGATACGTCTGCCGTCAATCTTCTTCATTTTTTTACCTGCGTTTCTAAGCATTACAATTTATCTACAGGATTAGTTTATCATATCCGGCAGGATTTTCACAGGATAAATTTTTAACAATTTTCCAATCCCCTATTTTCATGTATTATGGTCACTTACATGAAACTTTTTCAGATTTCCGATCTTCTGCCGTCTTTCTGCCAGTATTTTTTCCACATCCTCCAGGGGAATTCCGGATTCTACCATCATAACAAGGAGATGGTAGATCAGATCGCAGATTTCATTTGCAGTATCTTCATTTTTCCCATTCTTTGCCGCAATGATCACTTCACTGCATTCTTCTCCGCATTTCTTCAGGATCTTATCCAGTCCCTGCTCAAAAAGATAACAGGTGTAAGATCCCTCCCTTTTCTCTCCTTTTCTCTCCTGGACTACCTGATACAGTCCTTCTAAAACATCCATCATTTTTTCTCTTCCTCCCATAATTCTCTGAAAAAGCAGCTGTGAGCCCCTGTATGGCAGGCTGCCCCGGTCTGGATCACCGTAATCAGCAAGGTATCCTCATCACAATCTCCTTTTATATCCACTACCTTCTGCACATGGCCGGAGGTAGCGCCTTTATTCCAAAGCTCCTGTCTGGAGCGGCTGTAGAACCAGGTATAGCCTGTTTCAAAGGTCTTTTTCAGGCTCTCTCTGTTCATATAGGCCAGCATCAGCACTTCTCCTGTATCTTTTTCCTGAACAATCGCAGGCAGAAGCTCGCTTTTTTTAAAATAATTCTCTACATCTATCATTTTCAATTCCTTCTCACAGGGATATCCTGTTCTCTTAAATGTTCTTTTACCTGCTCCACTGTCAATTCCCGGAAGTGGAACAGAGATGCTGCAAGAGCAGCGTCTGCTCCTGTCTTTTGAAATACTTCTGAAAAATGCTCCAGTTTACCGCAGCCTCCGCTGGCGATCACAGGGATCGTCACCTGGGAGCAGATAGCCTTGGTCAGTTCCAGATCGAATCCATCTCGGCATCCGTCCGTATCCATAGAAGTCAGCAGGATTTCTCCAGCTCCCAGTTCCTGACATTTTTTCGCCCATTTCACAGCATCCAGACCGGTATCTTTCCGCCCTCCATGAACGACAACGCGGAAAACACCCTTTTCGTCTCTTCTGGCGTCAATAGCCGCCACCACACACTGACTTCCAAAGATTCTTGCGGCATCTGCGATAAGCTGTGGATTCTTCACCGCGGCAGAATTTACAGAAACCTTGTCTGCCCCTGCGCGGAGGATTTCCCGGAAATCCTCTACTGTACGGATGCCGCCGCCTACTGTAAGGGGAACAAACACATGCTGTGCTGTTTTCCGGACTACATCTGTCATAGTTTTTCTTCCTTCATGGGTAGCGGTAATGTCCAGGAAACAGATTTCATCTGCTCCCTGTTTATCATATTCTATAGCGCATTCCACAGGATCTCCTACTTCCTTGATCCCGACGAAGTTTACGCCCTTGACCACTTTTCCGTCCCTGACATCCAGGCAGGGGATAATCCTCTTTGCCAGCATCAGAACTCACCTGCCTTCTCAATGGCTTCTTTCAGGTCAATAGCCCCGGAATAAATGGATTTTCCGCAGATACATCCATATAACCCCAGTTTTGCGCAGTTCTCAATATCCTCTATAGATCTGACGCCGCCGCTGGCAATCACTCTGCAGGACACAGCAGAGTTCAGCTGCTCCAGATGATCCAGGTTCACTCCCGTAAGGGTGCCGTCTCGGGAAATATCCGTATAAATCAAGGTCTTAACTCCCATCTGTTCCATGGCCATAGCCAATTCCAGATAGCATACCGCACTGGTTTCCATCCATCCTTCTGTAGCTACCATGCCGTCTCTGGCATCAATTCCTACGGCAATTTTATCTCCGAATTTTTTTACCGCCTCTGCTACAAGTTCCGGGTTTTTCACCGCCGCAGATCCCAGAATGATCCTGGAAATTCCATTCTCCAGATAAAATTCTATAGTCTTCATATCCCGGATGCCGCCGCCCAGTTCCGTGTTCATCCCTGTCTCTCCGGCAATTTTTAAAAATATTTCCTGGTTTACCGGATAAGCGTCCTTCGCTCCGTTCAGGTCTACCATATGTATCCATTTGGCCCCTTCTCCGGCAAATCTTTTGGCTGTCTCAAAGGGATCTTCGGCCACCTTCTGTGCTGTGCCGTAGTCTCCTTTAAAGAGACGGACACAGGTTTTATCTTTTATATCTATTGCAGGTAATACAATCATACTCTCACCAGCCTCGCAAAATTTTCTAACATTTTCAATCCCGTTTTTCCGCTTTTTTCGGGATGAAACTGAGCTCCATACACCATTCCCCGACGTACCAGCGCCGGAATTTTTTCTCCATAAACTGTATAGCAGGAAATATTTTCCTCTTCCGTATCTGCCCGGAAGGAATGGACAAAGTAGACATAGGCGTCTTCTTTCATTCTCTCTGTCATTGCACAAGGATTCAGAATCCGAAGATCATTCCAGCCCATATGAGGAATTTTTAATCCTTTACTGTCAATCTGGATCACCTGACCGGGGATCAGCCCCAGCCCCTTTGTCTCGCCAAATTCGCTGCTCTTTTCAAAAAGAAGCTGCATTCCCAGACAGATCCCAAGGAGAGGTTTTCTTTGGGCTTCCCGGCAGATCACTTCTGTAAGCCCTTTCTTCTCCAGCATATTCATAGCGTCCGGAAAAGCTCCCACCCCGGGAAGGATCAGCTCGTCTGCCTTTTCGATCTCTTCTTTATCTCCTGTCACACAGTTTTCCACTCCCAGATAATCCAGGGCATTTTTCACACTGAACAGATTGCCTGCTCCATAATCAATTATACCTATCATCACAACACTCCCTTTGAAGACAGCACGCCTTTGCCTGTTTCTGTCACTGCTTCTTTCAGGGCATGGGCAAAGGCTTTAAATATTGCTTCAATCTTATGATGGTCATTTTCCCCGTACAGGACCCTCAGGTGAAGGGTAATCCCTGCCTGAAAGGCCAGAGCCCTGAAGAACTCTTTGACCATGCAGCAGTCAAGGGCTCCTACCGAAGGGTTCTCATAACTGGCATCATAAACCAGAAAAGCTCTTCCGCTGACATCCAGAGAGCAAAATCCAAGAGCCTCATCCATAGGAATGTAAAAGCTTCCGTATCTTAAAATCCCTCCTTTGTCTTTCAGAGCCTCTTTCAGCGCCATGCCCAGAACGATTCCCAGGTCCTCAATGCTGTGGTGGCAGTCTACCTCCAGATCTCCTTTCATAGCCAGTTCGATGTCGAAACCTCCGTGAACGCATAATGCCTGCATCATATGGTCAAAAAATCCCACTCCGCAGCTTCCTTTATAGGATCCCGCTCCGTCCAGATTCCAGCTAAGGGATATCTGGGTCTCCTTGGTGTTTCTCTCTGCCTTTCCTATTCTCACGGCTCTTTCCTCCTTTCTCCTCCTGTATTTACTGAAACAGTCTGTCCAGGGCCTGGACCAGTTCCTGGTTTTCTTCTCTGGAGCCTGCGGATATCCGCAGATATCCGTTCATATTCCGAATAGATATCCCTTCTTGTTTCAGGGCTTCAAAAATTTCTCCGCTCCGTTCTGTCTTTATATACAGGAAATTTGTAGCTGTAGGATACAGCCGCTGGATATCCTTTTTCTTCTCTGCGAGAGTTTTCATTTCCTGGTAAAGGGAGCGGACAGATTCCTTGATCCGGGCAGTACAGTTCTCCAGATACTCTCTGTGGCTCAGGATCACGCAGCCGGCAGCCTGGGTCATAGAATTCACATTATAAGGCGCTTTCAAAGTTTTTAAAATGTTGGTGATCCGGGCGTTTGCCGCGGCAAACCCCAGCCGGATAGCAGCCATTCCAAAAGCTTTTGAGCAAGTCTTCAAAACGATCAGGTTCTCATAATTTTCAATTTCGTTAAGCACGGATCCCTCTGTAAATTCCATATAAGCCTCGTCCACCACTACCATTGCGTCCACAGCTCCCACTACTTTCAGGATATCCTCTCTGCTCATGATCACGGCCGTAGGATTGCAGGGGTTTGAAAATACCAGAAGCCTTGCATTGCACTGAGCAGCTTTTGCAATGATCTGCTCCGGCGTAATCTTCATATTTTCATCTTTATTAAGGGCCTCTGCTCTGGCGCCTACCATGCGGGTATAAAAGGTATACATACTGAAATCCGGAAGAATGGTCAGCATAGTGTCACCTTCTCCCAAAAAATTAGGCACAATAATAGAGATCAGCTCATCCGAACCGTTACCTGCAGTGAGAAGCTCTGGCTTCACATCAAACAGCTCCCCAAACTTTCTGCAAAGTTCTGTGGCGTTGGGGTCAGGATAACGGTTAAATTCTACTTTTGAAACAGCCTCCAGAATCTCCTTTTTTATATCTTCCGGCATTTCCAGAAAGCTTTCATTGGCATCCAGCCGCACACGATAGATTTCTGTAACCGGATCATACTTTGGCAGATTCTTCAGCTTTTCCGGCAATTCATAGCTCATGTTATCCTCTCCCCTCAGTTTCTTTCTTTTATATCTTTTTCCACTTTGCTGATCAAATCTTCGATCTCTCTTTTTCTCAGTTTCATGCTTGCGATATTTACGATCAGTCTGGCACTGATCTGGCAGATATCTTCAATGACCTCCAGTCCGTTTTCTCTAAGGGTTGTCCCGGTTTCTACAATATCCACTATAGCATCCGCCAGCCCTAAAACAGGCGCCAGTTCCACAGAGCCTTCAATCTTCACCAGATCCACATCCATATTCTTGCCTTCAAAAAAATTTTTTGCCACATTCATATATTTACTGGCAATGGTCCTGGTCCGGTATCCCTGATAAATATCTGTTCCTTTTAAAGCAGCAAGAGCAAACCGGCATCTGCCGAATCCCAGATCAGCCACCTCATAAAAGGTTCCCCCTTTTTCCATGATCGTGTCTTTTCCCACAACACCCATGTCACAGACCCCTGTCTCTACATAGGTGACCACATCTGCCGCTTTTGCCAGGACGATCTCCACAGATCCGTCTCCTATAGGCATGATCAGCTTTCTTCCCTTTTGTCTTACATTGCTGCAGTCATATCCCAGACGCTCCAGCATTTCTACAGTTTTCTCTTCCAAACGTCCCTTGGTCAGCGCAATTCTAATTGGTCTCATTTTCCCCGATTCCTTTCTCCATCTGATATTCTTCTATTTTTTCCCCTACCAGATGGACACGGAGGATTCCTCTTTTTCTGGCATATTCCAGAGTCTCTTCCAAAGTGTCAAAAACACTGTTTTCCGCCATGATCCCCTTCTTTTCCAGTTCCTTCCGGTACTGAACACTAGCCGGGATATATTTCAGATCCTGGGTATATACCAGGATCTTAGGCACAGGCTCCGGCTCCGGTTCTTTTCCCTGACTGGCAAGATCTACATTAAATCCAAATCCGATGGCGCAGTAGTCTTCTCCGAATTGTCCAAGAAGTGTATCGTATCTTCCTCCTGAGAGTACCTGTTCTCCCAGGCCCCGGAAGTATCCCCTGAAAATAATCCCTGTATAATATTCCGCCAGATTTACCAGCCCAAGGTCGATCAGTACTTTATCTCCCAGCCCCAGTTCCTGGAGATACTCATAAATCTGTTTTAAATAATCCAGGCTTTCTTTTGCCCCGTTCTCATCAAACAGTTCGTAAGCCTCCTGGAAGACTTCAGCCCCTCCGAAAAGTCTGGGCAGTCTTCTGAGGGCTCTCGCAGCTTTGTTGTCCTTGGCCTTTCCAAGGATATCAGACAAGGCTGCATAATTCTTCTGTTCCACCAGCTGCCGGATCTCTTCTTTTGTGTCTTCGTCGGCATCCAGACTGTCCATGATCGCCTTGAAATATCCGATATGGCAAAGTTCCAGACGGTATTTTCCTTCGCTGACTTCGTCAAGACTTCTGGCAGCCAGTTCTACCACCTCCAGATCACCCCTAAGAGGAGAACCTCCGATCAGCTCGATCCCTACCTGATTGATCTCCACGCTTTTACTTTTTCGTTCTGGAAATCCACGGTATATATTATGGTTATAATACAGCCTGAGAGGCTTTGGCAGTCCCTTCAGTCTCGTAGCAGTCAGCCTTGCCACGGGAGCTGTACAGTCCGGGCATAGTACCATCAGCCTTCCCTTAGCATCTGTCAGTTTATACATAGATTCTTTTGGAAGGTATTTTGCTGCCTTTCCAAAAACATCATAAAACTCAAGAGCCGGAGTCATAACCCGGCGGTATCCCTGAGCTACAAATAAATCCTTAAGCGTCTTCGTCACCTGGGAACGCTGGTCACATTCGCCAAAAAGCAGATCCCTGGTTCCGTCTGGTGTTATTTTGTCATAATATCTCATGATTTTGTCCCCTTCACTTTAACGTGC
>DWUX01000109.1 GCA_019120545.1 Candidatus Blautia stercoripullorum
CTGGATTTCCACCCCGCGGATCTCCACATTATCCTCCTCAAACTTTTCCTTTGTCTCTAGTGCCAAATCTGTATGAATTCTTCCCATTGCCTTGCCAAGCTCCCTTTCTGCACCTGTTTTTTCATATTTTTTGCAATTTCAAAGATTTTATGTATTGACATTTTTCTTTAAATACACTAGAATGAAAAAGCATGTAATATCGGAGTGTTCCGTGTCTTCTCCGATACAAATAATAAATAGTAAAAGAAGTTTGAAAGATTACATTTGGAGGTGTACACTTTGGCTAACATTAAATCTGCAAAGAAAAGAATTTTAGTAAACAGAACTAAAGCTGAGAGAAACAAATCTATCAGATCAGCAGTAAAGACATCTATCAAAAAAGTAGAAGCTGCTGTTGCTGCAAAAGATAAGGAAGCTGCTGCTGTTGCATTAAAAGATGCAATTTCTACTATTGATAAGGCTGCTACAAAAGGCGTTTACCACAAAAACAACGCTGCAAGAAAAGTTTCCCGCTTAGCAAAAGCCGTAAACACACTTGATTAATTTTTATAGACATATAAAAAAGCCTTCTGGCTGCCCGTCATCGGCCAGAAGGCTTTTTTAGCTTTTAGCTGCTGAATTTGATCAGAAGCAATTCTACACTGAGAGTATCCGTCAATTGACCAGTTTTTACCTTTTCTTCCGTATCCACACACTCTTTCACTATAGCCTCTAATTCTTCCTTACTGTATCTTCTGCCGTATGTGCTGTAATTCCGTACCACAAAGGGCTGCAATCCCGTTTTTTTAGCAGTTCTTCCCTGGTCATACCCCTCTTTTTCCAATTCTTTGACCTGCCATATGAGATTAAACTGCCGTGCCAGAAGAAATAAGATCCGCATAGGGGGCTCTTTCAAGGCCAAAAGATCATAGTAAAGATCAAGAGCCTTTTTCTGTTTCTTCTCTGTAACAGCCCGAAGCATATCAAAAATATGATTGGAAATCTGGTCGGTACATACAGCCTCTATGTCTTCCCTGGAAATCACATCTTTTCCTATTGTATAACTTAAAAGTTTCTCCAGTTCATTTTCTATATTTCCCATATCTGTCCCTGTTTTCTCCAGAAACAGCTCCATATCTCTCTGAGTAATTTTCTTGCCTTCTCTTTTCAGGATTCCCAGTATCCATCGGATCAATGTCTTGGTATCCTGCTGTCCGAACTCTACAACTCTTCCGTATTTTTTTACTCCCTTATACATACGGCTTCGTTTATCTACCTGATCTTCTACAAAAACCATACACAGATAATCTGGAAGTTCTGCCAGATATTCCGGCAAATCCTGACACTGGCTCTTAAAAAAACCGGTATCCTCCAGAAAAATCACCCGTCTATCTGCAAAAAAAGGCAGTGTCTCCGCCAGTTCTATGACCTCCTTAGGCTCTGTTTTCTTTCCCTGGAAAAGTGAAAAATTCATAGTATCTCCCTCCGGAACCAGAGCCTTCTGAAGTCTGATCTTATATTGCTGCAAAAGATATTTCTCCTCTCCATAAAGGAGATATACCTTTTTAAAATTCTGATTTTGAATATCCTCTTGTAAATTTTTCATGCTGCACTCCTTTTCAGGTTTTCCTTTTCCTATTCTATCATGGATTTTTCATGCTGAAAAGTCATCCGGATCTTTTCCCCATCCCATATTGCAGATACTGCCCCCTGCTCTTTTGTCTCATATATCTCTATCTTCCGATCATTCAGACGGTCTATAAGTTCCTTATGAGGATGTCCATACATGTTTTCTTTCCCACAGGAGATAACTGCGGCCAAAGGCTGCAAAACATCTAAGAGCCGGTCCGGTGTAGAATTTTTAGAACCATGATGGGCTACCTTCAAAATATGGCATTGTTTCCCTGTATCTTCACATAAAGATATCATCTCTTCCTCACCTGCCCCCTCTATATCTCCGGTGAACAAAATAGAACATTCTTCTATTTCCATGTAAAGAGCCTGTGAACCTTCATTGCTTTCCATATTCTGATCCTCCGGGGACAAACAAGTAATCTTCAGATTACCGGAAGAAATTTCGCTCCCTCTTTTTATATAATAAATCTCACAGTCCGCTTTTTCCCCTGCATCTTCCAGCTGTTCTCTCTGCTCTTCCGTCTCTTTACACCTTGAAAGAAACAGTCTTTCAATCTTCAGCCCTGTTTTCTTCTCCGTTATCATTTTCAAAAGTTCCAGAATACCGTTTATATGATCTTCATCCATATGAGATACAAAAATTCCATCCACTGTGCTGATTCCCTGTTCTTTTAAAAAGGGCAGGATCCTGTACTGTCCCACTCTGGAAACCGAACTGCTCCCTCCGTCAATAATGTAACAAACTTCTCTTCCCTGCTGGATACAGATACAGTCTCCCTGTCCCACATCTAAAAATGTTACTTTCAGACTTCCTTCCGGCAGACGGAGAAACAGCAGCCCAAGAGCCGCAAGTAGAGCCGCTATTTTTCCTGCTGTTATCCATTTCCCTTGCTTTTTTATCAGAAGAATCCCCGTCAGGATTCCATAATAAAGCAGACACTGCCAGATTTTTGGCTTTCCTGTGATCCATAAAAAAAACGGCAGATTCTGTAATAATTTTCCTCCTTTTATATAAAACTCTAAAATCAAAATACCCGGTAATGCCCCCGCCCTGGCGAAAAGCAGACCGGGCAGGAGTCCCAGGATTCCCCCTGCCAGCCCTGAAATCAGCAAAACACCTACTGTCGGCAGAATCAAAAGATTTACTAAAAATCCCCAGACAGATAGTTCATAAAAAAAGTACATCGATATAGGCAGAAGGATACTCCAGACAGAAATACTGGAAAAAAGGCCTGCTTCCACTTCTTTTTTTACTTTTCCCCAAAGATTTTTACTATATTTTTTTCTTTCCGGAGGGAATAGTACTGGATGGACAGCAGCCAATCCCAAAACCGCTCCGAAAGAAAGAAGAAAGCTGCTGTCATACAAATAAAGAGGACTTTCTGCCAGCAAAAGAATCGCCGCTAGAGATAGTGCGGACAAAAAATCATATGTCCTCTTTAAAAGAAGAGCTCCCATAGAAACAGCAAACATGATCACCGCCCGTACAGCAGCAGCGCCGCTGCCTGTAAGTTCTCCATAAAAGATCATAGCTGCCGCTGACAGAATCCCTGCTCCCTTTATAGGGAAACGTATCCTCACTAACAGCTTATAAAGCCCCCATCCCAGAACAGAAAGATGCATGCCAGAAATGGCCATGATTCGTACCCTCTTCGGGTAATTTCACTTTCTATAAAACCCCTACATACCAAACAAAGTGGAAACTGTTGGAAGCGCCGTATCTTCTTCGTTTCAAATCTGTCGCACCCCTGTCGCTTCCATGTCGCAGGCTATAATTTTGATTCTTTGACAGACACATTACTATCCTCACCTCCATCTTTTGTTTTAGCAAATAAACTGGAAAAAGGGAACCCAGTTTCTTATCTGAGCCCCCTCTTTATATAAAACTATTACAACCCTTTTATAAAATTCACATCCTTACGATTCAGCGCTTTTTTCAATTTTTCATTCTCTTTTTTCAGGTCTTCGTTTTCTTTCTTCATCTTTGCAATCTCAATTTTCAAGATTTCATTCTGCCGCAGAATCGCATGATCAAGCACCATTTTCTTTTTATGGTAGAACACCATCCCATCCTGCTGTTTCCTTGCTTCTTCCAAAAAATCCCTTACTTCCTGATTCTTATAGAAAAAAGTTCGGGAATAGCCCGTTTTCTTGACCAGATCGCATACAACTAATTGCTCTCCGTTCTCCGACATTTCCTGGATCACACGGATTGCACGAGCGACTCTCTCCTTGCTCTCCTGCTTATTCTTTTCAACCATTTTCGAATATTTGCTCATATCCGTCCCACTCCTTCACAATATCTTTGAGTATCTCATCTAACGTCTTTCTCAGTTCTTTCGTCTCCTCTTTCAGCAACTGCCCGCTTGTCCTTCGATAACGGTATACCGTGTTTACTCCTCTATGCCCCAGCAAATGCGCTATCGCAGCATCATCCAAATGAAGCTCTGTCAGTTTCACACCATAGGTATGCCGGAATAGATGTGTCCCAAAACCCATCAGCTCACCTTCATCATTTCGGATATCATTCTCATAGATCATCACATACACTTGATGTTTTAACATGGAATACTGAAATGGCATTTTAGGATTCTGTTCATTTACAAAAATATACTCTGTTTCCCCATATTTTTTAAAAGTATATTCCATGCTTTTTTTAATAAGCGCCGCAGCGTAATCTGGGATTGGCTTTTCATAATACGAAGTCTTCACCTGATACATTCTCAAAATATACTGCCCATGTTCCTTATATAAGCAGTCTGTTCTTAATGTTAAGGTATCCGATATTCTCCCGCCAAGCATCTGGTGCAGAATCAAAGCCCTTGCTATCTGTTCTTCCAGATTCACGATATGGCGGTTCAGCCTTTCAATTTCTGCATCTGAGTAATATCGAAAAACAGCTTCCGGCATTTTCGGCATATCATTCTTTATAAACAGTTTTCCCAAATAAGGCTTTTCAATGTTCTTCCCTACCTGTGTTAATATCCTCTTTAAATGGGCCAGCTCCGTTTTTTTATTCTTACGATTTGAAGGCTCTGTTTTCATATGGATCAGATAGCCTTCTATCACCTTACGCCCTACTTCACCAAAACTTTGCACCTTGGGATACTTCTCAAACAGATAATCAGCAAACCGCCTAGCTGCACGGATGTCAGATACAATCGTTCCTGTAGACTGATATTTTAGGAAAATATAACATGCCTGCTTCACTTCTTTCCGAATCCCTTCCTGCCGAATTTCTCCAAACTTCAATGTTCGGATTGGTCCTATCGGATTTTGACGGATCGGGAAATCAAAATGGTCCAAAACCCATATATCCTTTTCTTCCTCCGGAAGTTCCTCTTCCGGATAAAGAAAACGGAGCAGATGCTTCAAAAATTTAATTGGCTGGGCCTCTTCTATCGACCCATTTTCCCGTTCTTTTGTTCGATGATGGCAGGTGATTTTATAACCATTTTTTATCATCCATGCTTTTAAGCGTATCAGTAATTCTGTTTCCTCCACTTGGAGAAAACTTTCTGCATGGGGAAACCTTTCTTTCATAAAGCATGCCACAATTTTATATTGGCGGGTAGCTCCATCTATGGATGACAGGCTTAGCCGTTCTGCACAGTCTACAATAAATGTACGCATCTCTTCCCGTTGTCCCTGTGTCGGCAGAAGGTCAAAATCAAAATAGTGTTGCTTCATGATCTCCTGCTTATGTTTTGTGACTTTCCCTGCTTTCTCACAGCATGGAAGATCTTTTACATAAAGTCTATTCTTCAGATGCCCCATACCTCCTTTTCCATTCTCCCGCCAGGCTTTCTTTCGATTCATAATATTCCTGACTGGATTGATCAATACTTTCCTGTATGCAGTCTATATACTGCTTTGTCATGTTCTCATGTTTATGCCCTAAAAAATCACGGATCACCTGGATTGACGCACCGTATTTATACAACATTGTTGCGATACTGTGCCGATAATCATGGGTTTGAAATATGTGATCTTTGCAACGGATCTGATGTGCATTACAAAAATCCACCATCTGATGCCAGTACCCGTTAGCTGAGTATGGTCCTCCCTGCTTATTTTGAAATACATACTGATTGCCTTCGATTCCCTTTTTCTCTATGTAAAACATCATCAATTTATAAAGCACCATCGGAATTGGGATGACCTTCTCCATTCGCAGCTTGCTTTGATAGATTCGTAGCCAAGCCGTATCTTCCCGGGTATAGTATCCATTTTTACGGATCATGCAAACCTCATTGATCCGCAATCCCAAGCACCACAAATGCAGATACATCAGTCTTAAATCTTCCGGACAGTCCACCAAGGAATACAGAATCTGTGTCACCGTGTTCTCTGGTACCGTCCGATTATGATGCTCATAGACAGCCTTTTTCCTATAATACTCCTGATAAAAGGGAATCTTCTTATAATATCCCCGTGCTGTCAGGAATCGGAAAAATGCATAAATCCGTTCCACCTTGTCGTTAAAAGTTTCCACTTTATTTTTTTCTTCTCCTAAAAGTTGGAAATACGCATCAATATCTGTCCCGCTTAACGCATCCACATGCTTTCCTTTCCCATCCAAATAAATCAGAAACGCTTTAATAATATAAGATCCCTGAAAAATATTCTGAATGGAACAGCTACTGACTCCCAGCTGATATTTCAGGTACTCCTTTGCAATGTCCCGATTTCTCCCTTGCCTTATTTCCAAAAAAGAAATACGGTTCACAATTCTTGCCGGATTATACCGTGTTTCATCTGCACTGAATCGTTCTAAATACCAGACATTAGCTTTCCAGTTTATTTCCGGTGCCATGAGGAATAATACCTTAAATACCCTATCCGGAATCTGCCGGCATTGCACCATAAGTTTTTTATTGACATGCAGCTGCATAAGAAATTTTTCTTTCTGCTCTAATTCCAAAAGATCAAGCGCCGGTATTTTTTCCCGAACACAAAATAGATACAATTCTTTTAAAGGACAGATATATACATCTAATTCCTTCAGCGTCTCCGTATGCTCCAATGCGTAGTTGATCACATCTAAAGTCTGCTGCTTCAGTTTTTTCTCAGCCGGCAGGGAAAAGTCCCAGACCAGTCTTTCTTTATTCTTCACATTGAACAATTTTTTCGCTATCCTATAATCCGGGTGATAAGCAAGATAAATCTTCTTTTCTTCCAGCCGCAGCCTGACTTTTCCTACAAACGGCCCATAAGTAGCTTCTTTGATCTGATGTAATTTAATACGGTCAAATTCTTTTAAGTATGCAGACTGATTCACTTTCCCGTTTATTTCCTCAGAAAGAAATTCCCCATATTTTTCCCGCAATTCATAATCCATCTCCTTTAAATGATGGACTCCCTCCTGTATCAAAAAATATTTTACTTTGTTTAATAGAGTAGGTTTTACTTCCTTACATTCCTTCAGTTCTTCCAGAAGATCTGCATAATCAAGGAGCTGATAGTGCCGTTTCCACTTTTTTAACGCCCCCTGATAGGCTGTCAGCAACGGTTCATATGTAACGCCGTGCTGTCTAAGCCATAAAGGGTATTGATCCACGGCCTGTTCTGTTATTTCCTTAAGCTCGTAGATCCCGCAGAAACAAAGATATTCAAATCCGTGGTTTAAATAGCTTCTATTCCTCGGCCTGCAATCTTCTATTTGCTTTCTCAGATATGCTTCCTTCTCATTTTCTTTTTCTTCGAAGTATTGCTTTACTACTGCCATGCATTTCACCATCCCTTACAACAATTTGTCTGCCATATATAGAGCCTTGTTTTTCCGGAACAGCTCATCTGTCGCATCGGCCAGTTCCTCATTTCCAATATTGATATAGTCCATTGTCGTTTCCAATTTTTTATGCCCCAATGCCTTACTGATGACTTCCAATGCCCATCCATTTTTCCTTCTTTCGTTTGCAAAATAGTGCCGAAGCATATGAGGCGTTACCTTAATCCCTGTTTTTCCTGTAAGCCTGCGTAGAAGTGCGCTGACCGCATTCGCTGTCAGTGCGCTGCCGGCCGTCTCCCCTTTGATCACAATAAACAGATATTGGGATTCCTTCATAAGATCATGATATGTAGCATAGTAAAACAGCAGGATATCGAAAGTTTCTTTACTGACTTTCGCCCAGCGGTCCTCTGCATATTTTGCTCTTGCCTCATTCTCATTGTCTTCTCGTGGCTGTACCCGGATCCGGTAGCCTTGATAGTCGATATCTTCTATATAGCGCACTCCCAGAAGTTCTCCAATCCGAAATCCTGTTTCCGCTAACAGCAGGAGCAAAAGCTGATCCCGGCAATTGGTACAGGCATCCAAAAGCTGTATGATTTTTTCCCGTTCAATGCTGCGTCCTTTTGTCTTTGTCTCTTTAAGGTAGCCTGTAAACGATCTGCAGACCATTGTTTTCTTAATACCTACGGACGTAGTATAAGTAATCGTCCGATCCGACAATACCTTCAGGCTGCCGAACTGTTCATATTCCAGCTCCATGAATTGATAAAGCCCGAATACTTCACGCAGATAGCTGTTGCAAGTTGCATTTAAGCAGGTTTTTGCTGAAGGCGTCTCCAGATGTTTTCCGCTCTTGATCCAGAATAAAAACTGCTGGAATAGTTCCATCTGCCTGCTGTATGCTAAGTCGTAGACGTCTTCAAACTGCATATTCCGCTCCCGCATATATTCCATAAAATAGGACAGCGCCCTGGCACTCCGCTCTACTGTATTGGGAGAGCAGTTTGCTTTCGTTTTATGCTTTAAATATTTTGTCGGGAGCAAACAGATACTCGCATCTTCTGTTCTCCGAACCAGGAAATATGTCTTACCGTCAAACTGCACACTTCCCACCTCGTAATGCTTCATAGCACTCCTCCTTTTATATTACATACTCCTGTAGCCCATATTCGCATGGAACATACAGCTTTCCATTTTCCATACATCGGAAAATATCGCAGGTTTTATCCGTGGATTTCTGATAAAACGCTTCAGGACTGTAAGGGACAATTCCCTCGTCCTCTGTAAGGCAATAGCCTTCTCTAAAAATCCCTAATTCAACGTCCAGACGGAGCCTGCGGGTGATCTGATAGAAATCTCCATCCTTTTGTTCAAATTTTCTTACCGGCATAAAATGCTTCCCTCCATACTGAAAAGTCATATCACGCATTCTGATCATACCTCCTGTTTCTTTCATCTAAAAATAGGTTAAATCTGTAGTTTTTCTTTCTGAAAATAGCAAAAGGCACCAAAAACCCGGAGATTTTCAGTGCCATTCTTTTTATACTTCTTTCAGCCAACTGACCTTTTACCAAAACAAAAAAAGATACAAAAGAATGCCTTTCTTTGTACCTTCTTCATCTCACAATATCTGCTTAAAAAATAACTTCCGGCAAATACCAGAACCAAATACGCTTATGCGGTCTAACCACATTAAAATCAACTATCACTTTAAATTTATCACGTAAATCCCTTTAAAGCAAGCATTTTCCTCAATATAGTTGCTACAATTTTTGAATTTCATTTCAATCAAATAGCAATCGACTCATGTTCCGGGAGTCCCACTACTACTTTTGTTCTTTTTGTATGCTAAAAAGACCACCTTTAATTAAGCCGTCCTACCACTTATTCAACTTTAATCGTCATCATGCCATGTATTTTATACTCTGTCCACCCGGCAATCGCTAACGAAACTGCGGTTTTTCCTTCTTGTTACCATTTCATCTGCACAAGGCTTTCCAGTGCTTCTTCTATTTTTGACATTATAAAGGATTTTCCATTTATTTTGCAAAGCATATAGTTCATTTTCCGGGGCTTTTTCAAAATATCTTCTTTAGTAAAAAACCCCGGCCACAAAATGGTCAGGGTCATATGCTTAC
>DWUX01000110.1 GCA_019120545.1 Candidatus Blautia stercoripullorum
TCCAGTCTTTAAAGTTAAAACTGATCCCCTGGTTATTCAGTACGTTGGGATCCATAAAAGAAGCAATGACCACATATACAAGAGGAACGGCGATTGCAAGAACAAATAATCCTAATAATGTATAGCCTATTCCCAGGATCACTTTATCTGTGGTTCCCAGCTTAATCTTAATACGGTTTTCCATTTTCACCCCTCCTACAGTCCTTCGCCTTCGTTAAGCTTGGACACAACAAAGTTTACAACGATCAGCAGAATTACATTGATTACCGAGTTAAAAAGTCCTACTGCAGTAGAATATCCGTAATCTCCGTTTAACAGACCGATACGATACACATAGGTAGAAAGAATCTCAGAAGCAGGAAGGTTCATATCTGTCTGTAAAGCATAAGCTTTTTCAAATCCGATACTCATAATATTTCCGGCCTGAAGGATAAACTGGATCACAACGATGTTTTTAATCGCTGGCAGTTCTACATACCAGATCTGCTGGAGGATATTTGCTCCGTCTACAATAGCTGCCTCTTCCAGATCCTTACTGGCATTGGATAAAGCCGCTGTATACATTATAGAGGACCATCCTGCTGCCTGCCAGATACCGCTGGCTATGTAGATAGTTCTGAAAGCGGAAGGCATGGTCATCCAGTTAGTATCAATTCCCAGAACCTGATTGATAGGCCCAACCGGTGAAAGGAACATCCTCACCATACCACAAAGTACGATAACAGAGATAAAATTCGGTGCATAGATTAAAAGCTGAATTTTTTTCTGGATTCCTTTTCTTCTGATTCTGTTCAGAAGAAGAGCCAGAATGATGGGAATAGGGAATCCCCACAAAAGTCCATATACACTTAACTTCAGAGTGTTCATCAAATAGCTCATAAAATCAGGGGAAGATAAAAATCTCCGGAAATATTCCAGCCCTACCCAGGGGCTTCCCAAAACACCGTCGATAACATTATAATCTTCAAATGCGATCAATACTCCGCCCATAGGCAGGTATTTAAAAATGATTGTAAGCAGCAGTGCCGGTAATAAAAAGATCAGATACAGCTGCCAGTTTTTCTTTACATATTTCAGTTTTCCTGCCAGCTTTTCTCCCATGGACTGCTGCGGCTTTCTATAAGTCTGTGCCTTCATAAAAAGCTCTCCTTTCTTTTCCTGCTCCTTTGTTTTTTGTTATATGAAACGTTTCATTTTTTGTGATTTAACTATAGTATTTATCCCTTTTTTAGTCAATAGTTTTGGAGGATTTTTTAGATATTCAGTACATATTTACAGTTTTTATATGAATTTTTTGTATATATTTCACGTTGTAACGTTTCATATAATGCCGTATACTAGAGTTAGTTTATTGTAATATATTTTATAAAGGAGGCGATTTATCTTGACCCCTTCTCACACTCCCACTATGAAAGACGTTGCCGCCAGAGCCGGAGTGTCTCTGGGAACAGTTTCTAAAGTGATCAACCATATAACTGTAGGAGAAAAAAACCGAGTAAAGGTAGAAAAGGCAATCCAGGAACTGGGATATGAAGTAAATACTTATGCCAGAGGCCTTAAAACCCAGGAGACTAAACTGATCACTCTGATCGTTCCGGATACTATGAATCCTTTCTTTGCAGCCTTCACCCAGTATGTAGAGCGGACCCTTTACGAGCACGAATATAAATTGATTCTCTGTTGCGCCAATGGTATTCCCGAAAAAGAAATCGGTTATCTGAATCTGGCATCACAAAGTAAAACCGACGGGATTATCGCTCTGACATACACAGATGTAAGCAGTGCTATTCCCGCCAGGATTCCTATAGTCTCTTTTGACCGCTACTTTGAAGACCACGACGTACCTATGATCGCTTCTGATAACTTCCAGGGAGGGTACACAGGTACAAAAAAACTGATGGAACTGGGATGTCATTATCCGGTATTTATCCGTTTCCGCTCAAAATTCCCCAGCGAGGCAGATAAAAGAATGGAGGGCTATCTCAGCGCATGTCAGGAATTGGGAATCCGGCCGGATTATCTGGATCAGATAGACGCCATAAAAGAAAGAGAGATCCTGGAAGATTTTATCCAGGATCATACAGATTCCCATGGAAGATTAACCTTCGACGGTGTCTTTGCCAATACAGACCGTCAGGCGTATATGGTTATGAAAATTTTAAAAGAAAGAGGGATCCGCATTCCCGAAGACGTACAGATCCTGGGCTTTGACGGAATCCGGAAATACGGCATTGACGAAGGTGCCTTATTTGTCTCTTCCATGTGTCAGCCAGTGGAGGCCCTTGGTAGGCTCTGTGTGGAAACACTGCTGAAAAAAAGACAGGGGATCGTTGTCCCCACACTTTCTCTTCTTCCTGTCACCTATTGTTATGGAGGCACTACCCGACGGGAACCGTAGAAATATATCTCTGGTTTTCAAGAACCGGACACTGAGTTTTCAGCGTCCGGTTTTTTTTACAAAAATTTAGAATTTCTTTCGGATTCCATGGAAGAATCTTTAATGTGTTCATGTTTAAATATATCTACAGACCTATTTTGCTATGCTTTAAAAACTTAAGAGGGGGATTTTGTTTTGTATCTGATCCAATATCTGCCATATTTCATCGTGCTTATTTTTATACTTCTGCCTGCAATACTTCTGGGGCTTCAGGAAAGAAATCTGAATTTCTATGGACTATCCGGTTCTTTTTTTGTTCTCTTAATAGTTTTTGGCTCACGACCCATACAGTTTTTCTATCTCCTGCTTTCTTTTGTCTGGTCAGCTCTGCTGATTAACGCTGCTCTGCTCCTTTCTGAAAAAAGGCGGATGGGAAAAGGCAGCTTTCTGCTCTTTCTTTTATTATCCCTTCTGCCTTTGATTCCCAAAAATGTTATGCTATATCAGGACCAGCAGCTTCCTGTCTATGCTGCTGTTACCTGTTTTTCCTTAAAGAACATACAAATTTTAGCCTACATTCTCAAAGGGAGGATCCGGGCGCTGTCTATGGGAGAGTATACAGGTTTTCTCCTTTTCTTCCCCAGTCTGTTTTTGGGTCCTCTAAATAGCATTCAGGACTTTCATAGTCAATGGTCCTCCATCCCTTCTTCAGAAAAATACCGGCAGCTTATGAAAAAAGGTATCCGGGAATTATTTCTGGGAAGCCTGTATCTTCTTTTTGCTTCACACTTTACTGGCTTAGGGCTTCAGCATCTGGAGAATCAGATCATCCAGGAGCATATCCTCTGGCCTCCGCTTTCCCTCTATGCTTACCTGTATAGTTTCCATCTTTTTTTTGTTCTGGGTGGTCTTTCCCGGCTGGCTTCAGGCTGTGCCTGTTTTCTGGGCATAGAACTGGATAAGAACTTTTATTTACCTTTTTTCAGCCAAAACATCCGGGAATTCTGGAACAGATGGCATATTACCTTTACCTGCTGGCTGAAAGAATTTGTTTTCCAGCCTTTCATAAAAAAATTCAAAAAAAGCAGGCAGTCATCCTGCCCGCTTCTAAAAAACTGTCTGGCTTATCTTGTGACTATGAGCGCCCTGGGCCTGCTATATGGAATGACTCCTTCTTACCTGCTGTTTGCCCTTTATCATGGTCTGCTTCTCTGTGTCCATGAAATATTGATACAAAAAAGCATGCTCTATAAGAAATGGAAGTCCAGGCCTCTGTTTCAAATATTTTCCTGTTTTTTTACTTTGCAGCTGCTCATGCTTGGCTTTCTGATCCTATCTGGAATGCTTCCGAAGATATTCTCCTTATGAAGGCCTATCTCCGTACATCCACTGAAAAAGATCTCTGCCAGCCTCTTTAAAACCGTTGATCACTCTATCAAAGGTGCCCGCTTTATAGAAATTCAAAACAATAGCTCCTACAGGCACAGCCAGGATCATCCCCAGTACTCCTCCCATACGATATCCGATATACATAAAGATCAAAGTTACCAGGGGGTTCATCCCTATAGAGTCGCCTACCAGCTTAGGTTCAATGATCCGACGCACAAGCTGGGTAACCAAATAGAGTATAACCAGTCCTACCGCATAGCGGACATCCCCGGAAAGGAGTTTGAAGACTGCCCAGGGAAGCAGTACTGTTCCCGTTCCAAGGAAAGGGAGCATGTCTAAAAAAGCTACCAAAATAGCCACAAGAATGGCAAACCTAACCTTCAGGATCAGCATTCCCACAAAAAGGATTACTCCTATCACTGCCATAATCTTGAACTGAGCCTTAAAATATCCTCCGAATACCATTCTAAAGCTTTCTGCCATCATACTCCATTTTTCCTGGATGATCTGAGGCGTATGCTTTCTGCCAAATTCCAGTATTCGGTCTCTGTCCGCGATAAAAAAATAAGCTGACAGTATGCTGAATATAATTGAGATCAATATACCTGGGATATTTCTGGCAAATGTTCCTGCCTTATCTACTGTAAACTGACTGATTTTTCCCACTGCCTGGCCTGTAATATCTCCAATATCCTTTTGTGCCTCCTCCAGACTGTCCTGGACATTTTGAGGAAGTTCATTAACAATGCTCTCCAGATTTTTTCCTGCATCCTGGAACTCTTCTCTGAATTCGGAATACATTTCCGGCGCCTGTTCCAAAAAAGAACGGGTTTCTTCCCCGATCTTTACTCCCAGAAAATAAATCACCATTATCACGCCTGCCAGCACTCCTATAATGATTACCATCGAAGTGTGTTTTCTGGCAACCTTTAATCTGCGTTCTAATATACGTACCAGCGGATTTGCGATCATTGCAATGATCCACCCAATGACAAAGGGCATAAAAAACTGCAAAAACTGTATTCCCAGAAGAATCCCCAGAACAATTCCCAGAAGGGTGATAAAAAATACAATAATACTTTTCACATATTTTTTCAGTTTCATGAAAATATCCGTATCCTCCTTTGCGATTTCTACGGAAAAAGGCTGCTTTCCACAGCAGCCTCTTTACTCCCGGTCTCGGTCTAAGTATATCACAAAAATACAGCCCGCAGTCCGAATATGGAATTTTTTTATGATCCAGTTAAAAAATTTTAAATATGATACTCATACCAGGTTACAGAGGTCTTGGGAGCGTCCATAGTAATATGCAGCTTTTGTTTTAAGACATTTTCTTCTGTCTCTGCCATACCGTAAATTGTACCATCATTTCCAAAAAATTCAATTACTTCCTGGTCAATAATAAGAGAAAGCTTTGTTTTCTCCCCTTTTCTTAAAGTAATATAGGAAATCTCTTCTCCTGTACTTCTATCTTGAAATCTAAGGCATCCGGAATTAAAGTCCGCCGTCATTTCTATATTCTGAATCACAGCTTTTGTCCTTCCTTCCTCGGGCGCATCCCAGGAAAAGTCAATCCGTACAGGATTTCCTTGAAGTTTAAGCTGGATCACTTCCGGATTCGTTTCAAAAGAATTTTCTTTGCCGCGATAACTTTCAAGCTCCCGTACAGGACGGAAACACATCCGATAACCCTTGTCTGTCTTTTTCAGAGCCAACTCTGTGGGAATTGACATAAGGCCGCAATAATGTCCTCTGACATTTTTAAGACGCAGCCATGCAGTGTTTACCACACGCCCTTCTATTCCTGAAAAGCTTTGAGCAGCATAAGGAAGCTTACTGCTGTAAGCATTCTGGACGGAAGATTCTGCCTTAAAGGTATAGCCATCAAACTCTCCTATAACGTAATAGCCGTCTGCAGACCAGAAAACCCATTTCTTCTTATTATCTTCATTAATAACATTCAGTTCAAATAGATCGGGGCATTCCCACATACCATGAAAATCCAGTCTCTGGATTTCCTTCCACTCCAGAAGATCTTCTGAGCGATAAAGAACAAATTCATTTTCATCTAAATATAATACCTGAATATAGGCTTTTGTAGGTTCGTGGTAAAAAACCTTAGGATCCCTGTTTTCATTTACTATATGCTCAATTTTAAATTTGTCTGAAACTTTCAGAGTTTGTCCATTATCTAAAGAATAGGCAAGACGCTGTGTGAACAAATTCCCCCTGGATCTTGACCATTCGTTTCTTCCTCCTGCAGCAGTATAATAGTACAAAAGGGCATCTTTTCCGAAACCGGCCAAATTGTTTTTATCCTGTATTGCACATCCCGAATAAGCGGTTCCTGTCTCATCAGGCTTAAGAACAACCGGACAATGCTCCCATCGGATCATATCCTTGCTCACCGCATGTCCCCAATGCATATTTCCCCAGCCGACCCCATAAGGATTCCACTGATAGTATAAATGGTATACGCCGTTTGCGTATATTAATCCGTTAGGATCATTGTGCCATCCCACTTCCGGAGCAAAATGGAGCTGCGGCCGGAAAGGATATACATGCTGAGGTTTTTCCGGCCAGCAAAAAATCCCGTCCAGCATATGTTCTGCGCCATGTCCCACGATCTCCAGTGTTTTGTTTAAATATGAAGAGACATCGCAGCAGGCATAAAAATCACAGTCTGTACCTCCAAGACGAATATCGATCTCTTCTATTTTCTTTCCGTCAATATAAAAATGAATCTTTTTCTCTTCTCTCCGGTTATCTACCGGCAGCCATATATAGGGTTCTGTAATTTTAATTTTCATATTTTTCTCCCGAATCTCTGCATTTTTCATGAAACGTTTCATACTATACCATTAACATACTATTCTCCCTTTGTTTTGTCAATAGACAGATTTTACAATCTAAAATGAGCCGCCGCAAATGCGGCAGCTCATTTTTCCGTATTTTCGGATGCCTGTCAAACAGGCCTTATAATTCCCTTAAGAAGTCAAATGGCTTCTCATCATGAAGAAAATGCATCAACATATAAGAACACATGATCGCTATATTTTCTTCTTTCAAAATTCTTTTTACTTCATTCCTGTCCGCCAGGACTACATCTATTTCTTCTGTATCCTCCTGGAACTCTCTGGATATATTTCCTTCAGCCGTCCCGAATACGATCCCGCAGGATTCATCTGTAAGACCTATCGTAGTAAAAGCTGGCTTTTCATAGGCAGGATCTACTTCTATAGGGGTAAAAGTAAGCCCGGTCTCTTCTTTCATTTCCCGGATCCCGGCTTCTTTGAAATTCTCCCCGGCTTCTACCAGACCCGCCGGAAACTCGTAGATATAATCATCAATACTGTATCGGTACTGGCGCACCAGCACTACCCGATCCTGCTTTTCCCCATATAGGCTATATATGATCACTCCGTCAGGGGTATTTTTTCTTGTTCTGAGCTTTAGCTCTTCCTGATTTTTTGCCCTGGAAGCCACATAATATTTCCCTTTTTTTCCAGTTTTGGACTCTCTGTCCAGCTCATAAAGATTTACAAAGGGATTCTGGGTTTTCTGGGTAATGCCGTTGATCTTTGCCATACTTATTCTCCTTTTAACAGTACCCGCAGTCTCTTATAGAGAAGCAGGGTAATAAATG
>DWUX01000111.1 GCA_019120545.1 Candidatus Blautia stercoripullorum
TCCTGGATCAGGGTAAACAGCCAGATGATCATCATATAGCAGAACATATAAAAGACGTTATCCGGAAGAACGATCAGACTGATCACAAAATAAAAAACAATGATAGCTACATCCTGTTTTCTCAGGAAATTTCCTGTTTTCCGCATGATCAGCAGATTCTTGGATAGGACTGCTTTTGCTCCGGGAGCAAATTCCCCTTTCACCTTTTTCACTTTTCCATCCTCGATCCTGGCCCGTCCTCCGTTGGCCTTTGCTCTTCTCAGAAAAGCACTTGCCTCCTCTGCGTCTGCCACTGCCTGCTCCGTAATGTCTTTATCAAATCTTAAAAAGAATACCACAACGATCAAACAGCATGCAAGAAGAAGAATCGTTCCGCCCAGGGTAAAAAGATACTGTCCCTGAAGGAAACCGTCGATAGCCCACTTGGTCCAGCCAAAAAAAGGAACCAGATAGAATTCCCGGCTGGCTGCAAACAGCAAGAAACCATTTTTCAGATCATAGCCGGACCGATGGACTGCCCAGAAAAATACCAGGGCCGTACAGATCACCACTACTGTCACAGGCAGATAATTCCACTTTTTATACTTTTCATTCACCAGCCCCCACATATAAATATAATCCGTAAGGAGAAGGAAAAAGACCAGCATCAGCGTCAGATCCACAAAGCATACCAGAAAATAAGGAATGGTAAAATATCCGGCCATGGAAAACATAGCGATCATATAACATCCCAAAAGGCCGTACAGCACGCCCTGCCTGAGAGACTGGAACAGGATATAGCCGTTTACCTGTTTTCTGGTGTAGGGGCCTGCAAAAAGATAGTAGGCATCTGTGTCGTATACCAATGCCTTTCTCTTATTAAGCATTACTGTAAAGGCAAAAATGGCAGTCATGCCGATCCCGATCAGGACGGCGGTATTGGTGTCTACCGTTCCCTCAGCCGCCGGATTATCTGAAGATGTGACAAAAGCCATGATCACCAGTCCGCCATAAAGAAGGATGAGAAAAATAGTGATCAGCGCAGAGGCCGGAGTTCGGAACTGATTACGTACAGTTCCTTTCACTTTTAAAAAAGACAAATATAACAATGACTTCATCTATTCTTCCTCCGCTGTAGCTTCAAAGAAAATCTGTTTCAGTGTTTCACTGCCCTCTTCTCCCCGGTGTATCCGGCGGATGATCTCCCCGTGATTCATGATATAGGCACAGTCCCAGACCTCATTGACCACATCAATGATATGCGTGCTGACCAGGATAGAGGTTCCCTGGTTTTTCAGTTCTACCAGAAGGTTCAGGACTTCTTCAATACTGGCAGGATCCAGGCCCACCATAGGTTCGTCTACCAGAAGGGCTTTCGGCTGGATCAGCAGGGCCAGGATCATACTCAGCTTCTGTTTCATACCTTTACTCAGTTCTTTTGCCAGTTTATGCCTCTGCTGCGTCAGCTGGAACAGTTCCAGATACTTATCTCCCGTCTCTTTATAGTTATCCAGCCGGTAGGCTTTTCCGATAAATTCTATACTCTCATCTACTGTAAGAAGATCATAGAGTACCGGTACCTCCGGAATATAACCGAACTGCTTCTTTGCCTCCGGGCTGTTATTGGGATATCCGCAGATCAGGATCTCTCCTTTATAGCTGAGAAGATTTACAATACTTTTGATAGTAGTAGACTTTCCCGCCCCATTAGGCCCTAAAAGTACGGTGATCTCTCCCGGCATTGCAGTAAGAGAAGCATCTTTTACCGCCGCTCCATGGCTGCCCTTATAGTACTTGGTCAGATTTTTCACCTCGATCATAACTGTCCTCCTTGGTATACTTTTCCCAACAATTACTAAATTTTGTCGGAAAATTATTAGATTTGAGGCCAGTATAGCAGAAAATTCTGTCAGGGTAAAGGAAAACCTCCCGGGTTGATTTTTATTTCTTCTTTTATTGCTTCACCTTCTGTCACTATGGTATACTTGGACTATGGAGATGTTTTACAAAAATTTTATATATGGGAGGTTTTTATGCCAAAGAGAAATGATATCCACAAAGTTTTAATCATTGGTTCCGGACCTATTATCATCGGACAGGCCTGTGAATTTGACTATTCCGGTACCCAGGCCTGCAAGGCTTTAAAAAGCCTTGGCTATGAGATCGTGCTGGTAAATTCCAATCCGGCTACTATTATGACGGATCCTTCTACCGCTGATGTAACTTACATTGAGCCGCTGAATGTAGACCGTCTCACAGAGATCATCGCAAAGGAACGGCCGGATGCTCTTCTCCCCAACCTGGGAGGACAGTCGGGACTGAATCTCTGTGAGGAGCTGTATCATGCAGGGGTGTTGGATAAATATCATGTAGAAGTCATCGGTGTCCAGGTAGACGCTATCAGCCGGGGTGAGGACCGTATTGAGTTTAAAAATACTATGAACAAGCTGGGGATCGAAATGGCAAAAAGCGCCCCGGCCTATTCCGTGGAAGAGGCTGTAAAGATCGCCGGAGAACTGGAATATCCCTGTGTTATCCGTCCTGCCTATACCATGGGCGGAACCGGAGGAGGAATTGTCTATAACGAAGAAGAACTTCGGAAGGTTGCCGCCAGAGGCATCGCCGCTTCTATGGTAAACCAGATCCTCATCGAAGAATCTGTCATCGGCTGGGAAGAACTGGAAGTAGAAGTTGTCCGTGACGCAAAGGGGCAGAAGATTTCTGTATGTTTTATTGAAAACATCGATCCCATGGGAGTACATACGGGAGATTCCTTCTGTGCCGCTCCTATGCTGACGATCTCCCAGGAAGTCCAGGATGAGCTGGAAAAACAGGCCCACGCTATTGTAGAATCCATCGGCGTTATCGGGGGTACCAACGTACAGTTTGCCCATGATCCCAAGACCGGCCGTATTATTATCATTGAGATCAATCCCAGGACCTCCCGGTCCTCTGCTCTTGCCAGCAAGGCCACAGGCTTCCCTATCGCCTATGTATCCGCCCTTCTGGCTGCGGGACTGACTCTGGACGAGATCCCCTACTGGAAGGAAGGAACTCTGGAAAAATACAAACCATCCGGAGATTATGTGGTTATCAAGTTTGCCCGGTGGGCATTTGAGAAATTTAAAGGCTCCCAGGATAAACTGGGAACCCAGATGAAAGCCGTAGGCGAGGTTATGTCCATCGGTAAGAATTACAAAGAAGCTTTGCAGAAAGCTATCCGTTCTCTGGAAAAAGGCCGCTACGGCCTGGGCTTTGCCTCTGACTTTAACAGTCTTTCTCTGGAAGAACTGTACCGGAGACTGGCGGAACCTACCAGCGAGCGTCAGTTCCTGCTTTACGAAGCAATCCGCAAAGGGGCTTCTTTAGAGAAACTCCACGACATGACCCATATTAAGATGTGGTTCCTGGAACAGATGAAAGAACTGGTGGATCTGGAAGAAGAGATCCTGAAATATCAGGATCAGGAGCTGCCTGATGATCTCCTGATCCAGGCTAAAAAAGACGGCTTTTCTGACCGGTATCTGGCTCAGATCCTCCATACAGACGAATGGGAGCTGTTTAAGAGAAGAGAATCCCTGGGACTTTCCCAGCGGTGGGATGCCGTTCCTGTAAGCGCTGTAAAAGAGCCGGCTTCCTACTACTACTCTACTTATATCGGAGAAGATAAGGCCTCTGTTTCAGATGGGCGCAAAGTCATGGTCCTGGGCGGCGGCCCCAACCGTATCGGACAGGGTATCGAATTCGACTACTGCTGCGTTCATGCGGCCTTTACCTTAAGGGAACTGGGATTTGAGACCATTATGGTAAACTGCAATCCGGAGACGGTATCTACAGACTATGATACTTCTGACAAACTTTACTTTGAGCCTCTTACTGTAGAAGACGTTATGTCCATCTATAATAAGGAGAAGCCTCTGGGCATCATCGTCCAGTTCGGCGGCCAGACTCCTCTGAATATTGCCGCAGAGCTGGAAAAACGGGGCGCTCATATCCTTGGTACTTCTCCTGCAGTTATTGATATGGCAGAAGACCGCGACCAGTTCAACGCTATGATGCAGAAGCTGGATATTCCTATGCCGGAATCGGGTATGGCTGTCAACATCGAAGAAGCCCTGGAGATCGCCCATCGGATCGGATATCCTATGATGGTGCGTCCTTCCTACGTTTTAGGGGGAAGAGGCATGGAAGTAGTTTATGATGATGATATGCTCAAAGACTATATGGCTGCAGCCATCAACGTAACGCCGGAGCGCCCGATCCTGATGGACAAGTTTCTTCAGAACGCCCTGGAATGCGAGACAGACGCTATTTCCGACGGCTCCCACGCCTTTGTTCCTACGGTTATGCAGCATATTGAACAGGCCGGCATCCACTCCGGAGATTCCGCCTGTGTGATCCCTTCTGTGGAGATTTCCGAAGAACACAAGGACCTGATCCGGAAATATACTACGGCTATAGCCTGTGAAATGGGTGTTGTGGGACTGATGAACATGCAGTATGCCATCTGTGAAGGAAAGGTTTACGTTCTGGAAGCGAACCCCAGGGCTTCCCGTACCGTGCCTCTGGTATCTAAGGTCTGCAACATCAACATGGCAAATATCGCAACAAAATTGATGACCTATGAACTTACCGGCGCCCGTCCGGATGTGACCAAATATGAGGAAAAAGAACATCCTTACTACGGAGTAAAGGAAGCAGTCTTCCCATTTAACATGTTCCCGGAGGTAGATCCTCTTCTGGGACCGGAAATGCGCTCTACAGGAGAAGTTCTTGGCCTTGGGGACACCTTCGGCATGGCTTATTATAAAGCCGAGGAGGCTGCAGGCGCCAAACTGCCCCTGGGAGGAACCGCTCTTGTCAGTGTGAATAAAAAGGACCGCCCTGAGGCTCTGGAGGTGGCAAAACAGCTTCATGAACTGGGCTTTGAGATCGTGTCTACAGAAGGCTGCGCCGGCTACTTTAATGAACATGGAGTACCCTGCAAGGCAATGAAAAAACTTCAGGAAGGCCGTCCCAATATCTATGACGCCATGGTAAACGGACAGATCGATCTGATCGTCAACACGCCGGCAGGAAAACAGAGCAAATATGATGATTCCTATCTGAGGAAAACAGCCATCAACAAACGGATCCCTTATATCACCACCATGTCCGCTGCTCTGGCCAGCGCCAAAGGTATCCATGCAGTGCTGAACAAGGAGGCCTCTCCTCTGAAATCTCTTCAGGAATATCATCAGATGCTGGAGTAAGATCATTTTCAGGAAACCGGTCCAAATCCCAGGTCCGGTTTCCTGTATATAAAATCTATCACACCATTTGGAGACTATAGTTATGTCAGCAAAACATTCAAAGAACTTTATCCTGCTGTTTTTAACAGCACTTATATGGGGCGTAGCCTTTGTAGCCCAGAGCGTGGCTATGGATTACATCGGTCCCTATACCTTCAATGCCGTCCGTTCTTTACTGGGCGGCATTGTCCTGGTTCCCTGCGTATTCCTCTTCGGACAGAAAAAGAAGTCTGTTATAGATGAGGATCCGTCAAAAGGAACCGCCATAGACCGCCCAGGAGATATGATCACCGGAGGTCTCCTCTGCGGTATCATGCTGTTTCTCTCCACCACTCTTCAGCAGGTAGGGATCCAGTATACTACCGTGGCAAAGGCCGGATTTATCACAGCCTTATATATTATCCTTGTACCCATCCTGGGGATCTTTCTTAAAAAACGGGTATCCGTTCAGATCTGGATCAGCGTAGTCATAGCCATTATAGGCCTCTATCTGCTGTGCATGAAGGGAAGCTTCTATCTGGGACAGGGAGATTTTCTGGTATTGCTCTGTTCTTTGTGCTTTGCTCTGCACATTCTGGTCATTGATCACTTTACAGACAAAGTCAACGGAGTAAAACTGTCCTGTATACAGTTTTTCGTCAGTGGTCTTCTCTCTTCTATACTGATGTTTCTTTTTGAAGCCCCGGCTATTTCTGCTATTTTTTCTGCCTGGCTGCCTATCGTCTACGGCGGAGTATTTTCCAGCGGCATTGCCTATACCTTACAGATCATTGGCCAGAAAGGCACAGATCCTACTATCGCCTCTCTGATCCTCAGTCTGGAGTCTGTGGTTTCCGTACTGGCCGGCTGGATCATTCTTGGACAGTCACTTACTCCAAGAGAGATCCTGGGCTGTCTGCTGATGTTCGGAGCTATTATCCTGGCACAGGTGGCTCCTGTCCAGAAAGCTTCCTCATAAGGATTTCCTGCTCCTGTCCAGGATACCGTTTAACATTCTCTGACAGCCCCTTTTTTCTGAAATATACCGTCTGTAAATATCCTCCCTGTACAAAGGACGAACCTTTACATAAACCTTTTACAGACCCAGGAGTTTTCCCAGTTCCCTGGTATTATCCGCAGTCTTTACGGCGCCTGCTCTTAAAAGTTCTTCTTTCGTTCCATATCCGTAGGTAACACCGATACAGGAAAGCCCGGCTTCTTTTGCCCCGAGAACATCATAATGCCGGTCTCCCACCATGATCACCTGCTCCCGCTTATCCAGACAATTCATTTTTTCCAGGACCTGAAGGATCACTTCAGCCTTTGTCATCTTAGGCCGGTTAATATCGCTGCCCATGATCACATCAAAATATGTATCCAGCTGAAAATGATCCAGAACGATCTTGACCATTTGATCTGGTTTGGAAGAAGCCACCGCCAGGGTGATCCCTTTCTCTTTCAGGCCTTCCAGGAGCTCTTTTATCCCCGGATAAGGCTGATTTTCAAAAATTCCCGTAACATTATATCTTTCCCGGTAATACTTTACAGCTTCTGCTGCCTCTTCTTCGCTGAACCCGGCATAGTCCATAAACTGTTCCAGTAGAGGCGGACCTACGAAAACCTCCAGCTTTTTCCGGTCCTTTCCCAGATCCGGCCTTCCCATTTTTTTCAGGGCATACTGGACTGACTTGGTGATTCCCTCTCCCGAAGCTGTCAGCGTTCCGTCTAAGTCAAATAGTACTCCTTGATATTTCATTTTCTCACTCCTGTATCAGACTTTCTGTCAGTTTTAATACTTTTTCTTTTGTCATATTGGGATAATGGACGCCATCCACATAGATATTAGGAGAAGTCCTGCACTTTTTCAGACAATTCCTGGTAGTCAGGAGGATCCGTTTATCCCGGGACAGACCGTCCCTGTCTGTCTGAAGCTTTTTCTTAACAGCTTCCAGGATCTCCAGACTATCTTTCCTCTGGCAGCGCTCTCCGGTACACAGAAGGATTTCATGGACATAAGGGGCTGCTTTCAGGCTGGGATACAGCTTTATGATACAGTTCAACACGCTTTCCTTTACGCCAAGCCTCTCTGCTGCCATCTGGCAGGCTTCTGAAGGTATCCATCCTTCCGTCTCCTGGATCTCCCGGAGCATGGCGGTAAGATTTTCCTGGGCCCCGGGCTCTTTCTGTCCTGCATAGTATTCAATGATCTCTTTTATTTCCTCTTCTTTTTTCAACAGGTTTCCTCCTTATCCCTCTTTCTTTCCAGAAAGACAAATTCTGTGTCTGAAGAATATTCTTCCCTGTATCCGTAATCTAATCCATGAAAATTTTTCACCTCGTCCGCTTCTTCAATCTGGTTTGCGGAAAGCCACCGGACCATTTCTCCTCTGGCCATTTTGGCCTTTGTAGCCTTTACCTTTATCCTGCCCTGGATCTCCTCTCCGAAAATACAGGTAATATACCGGACATCCTTCTCCAGATATTTTTCTATGGCTTTACTATACTCTTTGGAAGCAAGGTTCAGGATCACCCGGTCATCTTTTGTCAGCTCCCGGTAAAGCCGGTCTCCCCAGAATTCATATAAATTCTTACAATCTCCCGCCTTCAGTCTGGCCTGCATTTCCAGACGGTAAGGGATCACCCCGTCCTGGGGCCGCAGGATCCCATAAAGACCGGAAAGGATCCGAAGGTGTTCTTTTACATATTCCCATTGGCTGTCTGTAAAAACCTGGGGCGCCATATACTGATACTGTATCCCTTCATAGGCCAGCACCGCCCCTGTCAGATTCTGATCCATGGCAAAACAGCGGAGACGTTCCTGATTTTCTTCTGCGATCTTTTCATTACAATTCCATAACGCTTTCAGATCTCCAAAATCCATTTTCTTCAGTTCTTCTCTTAACTGGCAGGCCTCCTCATAAAATACCGGACGGGTAATCTCAGAGAGTTCCTCTTCTTTCCGGTTCATCTTTTTGGCCGGCGATATAATAATCTTCATTCCTATTCTCCAAATCGTATTTTTTCTGTTTACTTCTCACTCAGGTATTCTATCATGTTCTTTCTTTTCCGTCACTTCTTTTTTCAGGAATAGACTTTCCTCCGGGTCCATGTTAAAATACCTCTGATGAAAATATTACCAGAATTTTGTTTTTCAGAAAGGAAAGATTTTATGAGCATAGAAGCAGTTATCTTTGATATGGACGGTGTTCTTTTTGACACAGAAAGACTGATGAAAGCAGGATGGATGAAAGCAGGAAGAGAAATGGGATTTACCATCACCGAGGAACAGCTCCGCCAGATGAGAGGAAGCTCCAGGGACAGAAGCGCCGCTCTTTTTCAGAAGTGGTACGATGGTAAAGTAGATTACGATCAGGGCCGCCAGATCCGCAGCCAGTATGTAAAGGAATATATCGATCAGCACTCTGTTCCGGAAAAGAAAGGCCTGAAAGAACTGCTGAATTTTTTAAAAAAGGAAAACATCCCCGTAGCCGTAGCCACTTCCACCAGGCGGAGCACTGCCTCCCGCTACTGGGAACTGGCCGGGATCACTTCCTATATCACCGCTTCCGTATGCGGGGATGAAGTGGCAGCCTGCAAGCCGGAACCGGATATTTTTCTGAAAGCTGCTCAGGCTCTTCAAGTGGCTCCTGAAAACTGTCTGATCGTAGAGGACAGTATCAATGGTCTGAAAGCCGCGAGAGCTGCCGGAGGCGTTTCCTGTATGGTACCTGATCTGACTCCTTACACGGAAGACCTGCTTCCATTCTGTGATTATGTATGTGAGGATCTTTCCCGGATCATCTCACTTATCAAAAACAGAAGCAGCCTCTAAAGATGGTTTCTGCCAAAGGAACTGTCGCATTAATGATATGTCAGGAATCACTTTTCCCGGTTTTCCTTTGCCAGTTCCATGATCTCATTATATTTGCTCATGATATAACCGAAATTCTTTCTTTTATGGGGAAGGAGGCAGTTTGTACAGTCCTTGACTCCTTTTTCTGTGTACTTAAAATTTCCTCCGCACCGATCCCCCAGAGCATACAAAGGGCAATAGCAGAACAGGCAGTTAAAATTCTCCGGATCGTTGGTTTTATGACAGGGAAAATACTCACATTCTTTGTGGCAGAAAAAGGAATATTTCTTTCCTTCCCAATATGGTTTTTCTTTTACTTCACTCATGGTCTTACCCCTTTCCTATATTGTCAGTCCCGGCAGAAAATTCTCCGGCTTATATAAGGCAGATCCGTTAAAGATCTCTTCCAGCAGATTCAGGTTTTCATCGGAATGTTCAATCTCTCTGGCATACTCCCAGGCAGCCCGGCAGACAGTCTCCAGTTTGGGATCCTCTCCCCGGATATACCATCGCTCCAGAAGGATCTCCCGGATCCAAAGCAGAGAAAATACCGACAGGACTGCCTTCGTATAGATCATATCGTCATAGACCGCTCCGCAGAAATAGGTATAGACAAAGAAAACCAGGATCTGTTCTCCCCAGATATCCCAATCCTGTTCTCTCCCTGATTTATGCAGGATTTCACCAAAGCTTTTCCGGATCATAGCGTAGTTTTCTTCATCTCTATCATAAAGCTGTGCCTGGAGATTTTCAAGCTCTTTTCCCCAGTCTTCCAGGAGAACCTCCAATTTTTTCAGGTCATCGGCCATAGCTTTCATATTCCGGAATCTAGCCTTAAAACTTCCTTTTTCTTCTCTCTTCAGGATGTCTTCCAGACACTCTTCCAACTCCAGTTCAAACAATTCTCCTCTGTCCAGAGCCTCCTGTATTTCAAAGGAAAACCGGAGCAGGATTCCCATTCTTTTGGTCAGGTCCAGAGAACGATTCTGGATCACAGTAAAAATAAGTTCTCTGGCTTCCTCCAGGCGGTCAAAAAGCAGCAGATCAAAATCCTGATAATCTTCCTCGTTCTCTTCCACCAAATCCTCTGTCTCTTCAAATTCCGTCTTCTCCTTTGCAGACAGCATGATCCTGGCTGCTTCCGGACAGGAAAGAGAAAGAGAATATTCCCTCAGATCTTCAAATTCTTCTACATGTCTGGGATACTGGCGGCAGGTCTGACAAAGGGCCTCGGATCCCAGTTCCTGGTAAATATCGCAGAGATTTTCCTCATTCAAAAAGCTGCAGCGTCTGTTATATTGTTCAAAAATTCCCTGGTACCAGTCAATGGAGTTTAAAAGCCGAGTGCCGAAATCACTTTTTATTTTGCCGTACTTTTCCAGAGATTCCTCGTCGATCACAATCTGCCATCCTGCGCAGCAGGTGTCCGGACAGCTGCCGGCTATACATTGAAAATCCGAATAATATTTTGGTTTTCTGTAGCGCATTTTCTTGTCCTGCCTTCTATCGTAACAATTTTTCTCTAAAGAGAGTAACATACCTTCCTCAAGATTGCAACGAATGTCCCCGATCTATTATTACTTTAAAAGCAAAAGTCATAATATCGTAGTTTTTTCTGCTTTTTTTAGAGGATTCTCCCTCACGTTTCCTCTATAATGGACTTAGATCTTAAAGGGCTGTTCCATAAATTGCCGGATGTAATATGCCAGACTTCGGTTAAATGGGGCAGTCTTCTTTTACTCATGGAGGTACTTATGATATGAATGGAATAACCAAAGAGAATACTTCTACTTTTTACAGAGATATGTTCCGGCTGGCTCTGCCTATCGTCATGCAGAATCTTATCACTACGGCAGTCAGTTCCGCTGATGTAATCATGCTTGGATTCGTCAGTCAGACAGCCCTGGCTGCAGGTTCTCTTGCCAGTCAGATCATGTTTATCCTAAACCTTGTTTATACAGGGATTTCTTCCGGTATCATTATGCTGGCAGCACAGTATTGGGGAAAGAAAGATACCCATACCATCGAAAAGATCATGGGGATCGGCATGCGGCTTTCTATTTTAATCTCCCTTGTATTTTTTATACTGGCCTTCTTCTGCCCTTCTGTATTGATGCATATTTTTACCAACGACCCTTCTCTCTTTGAGCCTGGAGAAACTTATCTCAGAGTAGTCAGCTTTTCTTATCTCTTTATGAGTATTTCCCAGGTCTATCTGTGCACTATGCGTACTATTGAGAGGGTGATCTTTGCCACGGTTGTAAACGGTACGGCTTTAATTTTAAATATTATCTTAAATGCTGTATTGATCTTCGGATTATTGGGGGCCCCGGAAATGGGAATCGCAGGAGTAGCTCTTGCCACAACCATTGCCCGTTTTATAGAACTGGGATTATGTATGACAGACGCTCTACATTTTAAAACACTCCGCTTCCGCCCGGTTACCATCTTCCAGCATAATAAACTTCTTTTTGCAGATTTTATGAAATATTCCCTTCCGGCTTTTGGAAATGAAGTTTCCTGGGGAGTCGCCTTTTCCATGTATTCTGTAATCATGGGGCACCTGGGAAGCGATATGGTAGCGGCAAACGCGGTGGTAGTAGTAGCCCGGAATCTCGGAACTGTCATTTGTTTCGGAATTGCCAGCTCCGGAGCTATTCTTCTTGGAAAATCCATTGGCGCCGGACACATGGATCTGGTAAAAGCAGATGCTTCCCGTTTCTGCAAAGTAACCTTTTTCAGCGGTATTGCCGGAGGAATCCTGATTTTCCTCCTCCGTCCTGTATTTATGAATATGTCTGATCTGAGCGCCGTGTCCCAGGGATATCTGAATATTATGCTCTTTATCAATATGTACTATGTTCTTGGACAAGCCATGAATTCTTCAGTGATCACTGGTATTTTCCGAGCAGGGGGAGACTCCAGATGGGGATTTATCTGCGACTTTATTGACATGTGGATTTATGCAGTCCCTCTTGGCTTTCTCTCTGCCTTTGTATTAAAACTGCCTCCTATGTGGGTATACTTTCTTATCTGCACTGATGAATTCGTAAAACTTCCGTTTGTATATCGTCATTACAAAAGCTATAAATGGCTGAAAAATATCACTCGGGAATTTTAAAATCAAAAGCCGGACAGATTGGGGAAAATACTCCTCATACCTGTCCGGCTCTCTTTCTTTTTTCAAAATACGTTTCTCATGTCATACCATTCAGCCCCTCCATGGGAAGAATCCGCCTCCCCATAGCATTGAAACCCATGGTTTTCGTAAAATCCGATAAGTCTTTCTTTGCAGGTCAGGACCACACCTTTTTTTCCCCGTTTTTCAGCCAAGGCAGAAAAATATTCCACCAGCTCTCCTGCAATTCCCTGATGCCGGTATTCCGGCAGCACATTCAGTCCGAAAACTGTCTGGTAATCTCCCCCGGGAATATGAAGGCTCGCATCATGATACATTTCATCGGGAAGATATGGCCTGTCTGTAGTTCCTCCATTAATGAAACCTACAGGTTTTCCATCTGCCTCTGCCACTACAAAGTTCTCGGGAAAAGTCCTCATCCTTTCCTCTATCTGCTCCGGTGAAGCCGCCTCCTGAGGAGGAAAGCAGATTCCTTCAATTTCTGCCAGGATCCCGGCTTCCTCTGGTATTGCCATTCTGATCAATATTTTGTCCATAAATCCTTAAAGTCCTTTCGCCAGTCTTTCTATAATGTCCACGCAGTTATCAATACCTATGAGACTGCTGTCCAGACAAAGATGATAGTTTTTAGCCATTCCCCAGTCCCTTCCGGTATAATGCTGATAGTAGAGTTTTCTTTTCTTATCCTTTTCCTCCAGACGTTTTTCCGGTTTTTCCTTCCTTTCTCCGTAGAGCCTGAGGATCCTTTCCTTTTTAAATTCCATAGGTGCATGGACAAATACATGAAGGCAGTCATTCCTGTCTTCCAGCACATAATCCCCGCATCTGCCTACGATCACACAAGGCTCTTTTTCTGCCAGTTCCCTGATGATCTTATACTGAACCGACCAGAGGTAATCTGACATGGACATTCCGTTGGGACCCAAAGCCTGTCCCTGAGAAAGATTATAGAAAAACCAATTGGAGCTGGAAGCTTCTTCCCCCTGTTTTGCTACAAATTCCTGGCAAAAGCCGGTTTCCTCTGCGATCTTTCTGATCAATTCCTTATCATAGTAAGGAATTCCCAGACGTTTTGCCGTTTTCTTTCCGATTGTTCTACCTCCGCTGCCGAATTCCCGGCTGATTGTAATGACTCTTTTCCCCATAAGCCTTCTCCTTTCTCTGCGACCAGAAAATCCAGGACTTCCAGGCACTAAACAGATAAAATCCCTGCTTTCTTCAGACTGCCCTGAATTCTGTCCAGGATTTCTTCACTGTCTGCATAGACTGTATGGCAGTGGTATCCTGAGGTAAGACTGGTCAAAGGGCGGGACTTACCGCTTCGGATCTCTTCCAAGAATTTCCTGACCTGCATCCTGGAACTGATATTTAAAGCGGCACGCAGTTCTCCGTAAACCTCATGTTCTACAAAAACATCTGCAGCCCTGCCTCCCCAATCTACGATGATATTCAGCTCTTCCTCAATCTGTTCATCAGAATGGAAGACACGGAAGATCCTCACAGCCTTTTTTTCATCTTTGTACACATAGCCTCTGTTGGTGGAGAGGATTTCTCTGTCTCCAGCTCTCAGCAAAGCGATATCCTGAACGATCACCTGTCTGCTTACATGGAATATTTCCGCCAGCTTCTGACCGGATACCGGCTTTTCGCTTTCTTCTATATATTTTAAAATCTCCTGTCTCCGCTCTTCTCCTGCCATCTGCACTGTCATCTCCTCCGCTGTTATCCTTTCTTTAATAATTCTATGCCTGGTTTCCTGTCTCTATTGTACCACAAATCAGGGAGCCAAGCGAGCATTTATGTTCATTGGACGGCCGCCTGCGAATCCGGGGAACATTTTGTGTAATTAATACACGGCATGAAGATTCTTCAGAGAAAGATCCAAAATAGGCGCAGAATGAGTCAACGCGCCGCTGGATATATAGTCTACGCCTATGGATATCAGTCTCTCAATATTTTCTTTTGTCACATTCCCGGAACATTCTGTCTGAGCTTTGCCATCGATAAGCGCTACAGCTTCCTTCATCATTTCAGGTGACATATTGTCCAGCATGATGATATCTGCTCCTGCTTCCAAAGCCTCTTTTACCATATCCAGATTTTCTGTCTCCACTTCGATCTTTCTGACAAATGGCGCATATTCTCTTGCCATTTCCACTGCTTTTCTCACACTTCCGGCTGCTCCGATATGATTGTCCTTTAAGAGTATTCCGTCAGAAAGATTATATCTGTGATTATATCCGCCGCCTGTCTTTACCGCATATTTCTCAAAGATACGCATATTAGGAGTAGTCTTTCTGGTATCCAGAAGTTTTGTCTTACTGCCTTTAAGCAGGTCAGCGATCTGACGGGTATAGGTAGCAATACCGCTCATTCTCTGAAGATAATTCAGGGCAGTCCGTTCTCCGGAGAGAAGCACCCGGATATCTCCCTTTACGATTCCTAAAAGCTGTCCTTTTTCCACCTTATCCCCGTCTTTTACATAAAACTCTGTCTCTGTATTCTCATCCAAAAGAGTAAACACTCTCTCAAACACCCAGATCCCGGCAATGATACCTGTCTCTTTGCATAAAAGCTGGACTTCTCCCAGCTGTTTTTCCCTCATCACAGAATTTGTGGTAATATCCTCACTGGTAATATCTTCCTCCAAGGCCATACGGATCAGCCGGTCCGCATTTAATTTCATGGTTATCTCATTCATTTTGCCTGTCTCTCCCTTTCAATTTCTCCTAATACTTCCTGCTTATATGTATCTGCAAGATCCTTCTCCTGCCGGCAGACGCACACCTCTGTCTTTTGAAGAAGCTTTGAAAATTCCTCTGCTGATCTGTTTGCCCTCTCCCAGTGTTCCACGATAGAAGAAGCTGCTCTTTCTCCGAATACCAGACTCTCCAGTAAAGAATTGCTGGCCAGACGGTTGGCGCCGTGGACGCCATTGCAGCTGGTCTCTCCCACCGCATAGAGGCGGTCCATGGTTGTTTTGCTGTCACGGTCCACATGAATCCCTCCCATAAAATAATGCTGGGCAGGCACTACCGGTATCCAGTCCTTTGTCACATCATAGCCCTCCTCCAGACATCTTTCATAGATGTGCGGGAAATGATTCAATATGACCTTTTCTCCCAGAACTGTCATATCCAGCCATACAAAAGGCTTCCCGTCCTTTTCCATCTGCTCCCGGATCTTTGCAGTCAGCACATCCCTGGGCAGTACCTCATTGGCAAACCGCTCCCCTTTTGCATTATAGAGTTTCGCTCCTTCTCCCCGGACAGATTCTGAGATCAAGAACCGTCGGCCGGGCTTTTTTGAATACAGAGTCGTGGGATGGATCTGGATATAGTCAATATGTTCTAATTCTACCCCATGACGCATGGCTATGGCAAGGGCGTCTCCTGTGAGATGAGGATAATTGGTAGAATGCTGATACAGACCTCCGATACCGCCGGTGGCGAATATGGTATACTCTGCCTGTATTCCCAGATGCTCCCCTTCTTCTGTCCTGGCCAGGATTCCGAGACATGTATTCTCTTTTTCGATCATATCCAGCATGGTAACCTGCTCCAGGATTTCTACATTAGGCAGTTTCTGTACAGCCTGCAGCAGTTTGCTGGTGATCTCTTCTCCAGTAATATCTTCGTGGAACAAAATCCTTGGCTTAGAATGGCATCCTTCTCTGGTAAAATCCAGTTTTCCGTCTTTTCTTGCGAAATCCACCCCATAATCCATCAGCTCTCGGATCACTCCCTGGGATGAGCGGATCATGATATCCACAGACTCCCGGCGGTTTTCATAATGGCCTGCCTTTAAAGTATCTTCCATAAAACTTTCATAGTCATCTTCATCTCTCAGCATACAGATCCCGCCCTGGGCAAGAAAAGAATCGCTTTCTCTTACCTGGCCTTTTGTGATCATCAGTACCCGGAGATCCTGAGGGATATGAAGAGCCGCAAAAAGTCCGCTGGCTCCTGTTCCCACGATCAGCACATCCGTATTTTGTATTTTCATCTTTCTTTCCTCCTACTTTCCCAACTCCAGCATTCTATCCAGAGGCATTCTTGCTTTCTGGGCCGTCTCTTCATCCAGGATTACCTGACACTTCTCCTCTTTCAATGCATCTCTTACTTTTTCCAGAGTAACCTTTTTCATACCAGGACAACATTGTTCCGATTTTACCGGATAAAAATCTTTTTCCGGACATTTCTGTTTCAGTTCCCACAGGACCCCTTCTTCTGTTCCAATAAGAAATTCCTTTCTTTCCGACTGACAGGCAAAATGGATGATCTCGGAAGTACTTCCCGCAAAGTCTGCCTTTTTCACTACTTCAGCTGTACATTCCGGATGAACAAGCAAAAAAGCTCCGGGATGATCCTTTCTGGCCTTATTTACATCCTCCAAGGTAATCTCCCGGTGTACCGGGCAGTATCCCTCATTAAGGATCACATTTTTTTCCGGAACCTGAGCCGCCACATAAGCCCCCAGGTTTCCGTCAGGTATAAAAAAAATATTTTTGTTGGGCAGTTTTCTTACAATATCTACCGCATTGGAGGAAGTCACACATACATCTGACAAAGTCTTCAGCCGGGCGGACGAATTAATATAACAGACCACTGCCAGATCTTCATATCGATCCCGCATTTCCCGGATCTTTTCCGGGGAAGCCATATGAGCCATAGGGCAGTCAGCCTGAGGATCCGGAAGCAGCACCATCCGCTCTGGATTCAGGATCTTGGCGCTTTCTCCCATAAAGGATACCCCTGCGAAAAGGATCACTTCTGCATCGGTTTCTCTTGCCTTTTTACTCAGAAAATAAGAATCTCCTATGTAATCTGCGATCTCCTGGACCTCTCCCGGCACATAATAATGAGCCAGTATAACGGCTCTTTTTTCTTTCTTCAGCTTCTCGATTTCTTCTTTTACGGACTCCATCCCTGTCCCCTCCTGTTAACACAATTTTAACAGGAATTATACACCATGTTTTTACATGTGACAAGACACTTGTTTGTTTTTCTGTAAATACACAGTCTGGCATTTTAAACATCGAACCTGATCTGTTATTCGTCATTTTTATAATGATTCCTGAAATATTGTCTGTAATTTTCGTCTATTAGCGCCTTGAAGTTGTTTTTTTTCAGGATTAAAATAATTATGGTACTATAATTGGCAGTTTTTATATGCAATATTCCCATAGCATCACAGCAAATTTTTAACTGGAGGTAGGAAACTTGGAAGATATTATGATCACCTTTCTGCGGAAATTTGACGACTATCCCTTTAAGGTAAAACTGAATGGCAAAGAATATCTTATCGGAGAAGGAGAACCGGAATTTACCGTAGATTTTAAAAAACCAATACCAAAAACAAAACTTCTCACCAGCACTTCTCTAGCTCTTGGAGAAGCTTACATGGACGGAGATCTGGAAATCGAGGGAGACCTTTACTATGCCCTTGATCATTTTCTGGGACAGATGGGGAAATTCTCCACCAATGAATCTGCCCTGAAAAAACTGATCCATACATCTGTTTCCAAGAAAAATCAGGAAAAAGAAGTAACTTCTCATTATGATATCGGAAACGACTTCTATAAGTTATGGCTGGACGAAACCATGAGTTATTCCTGCGGTTATTTCAAGAACCCGGATGATACCCTGTATCAGGCTCAGGTAAATAAAGTAGATTATATCCTTCAGAAATTAAATCTGAAGGAAGGCATGACATTGCTGGATATCGGCTGCGGCTGGGGATTTTTACTTATTGAAGCAGCAAAAAAATACAAGATCAAAGGCGTAGGCATCACTTTAAGTAAAGAACAGTGCGCGGAATTTAACCGCCGTATTGAAAAGGAAGGTCTTCAGGATTACCTTACAGCTGAGATCATGGACTACCGTGATCTTCCAAAAAGCGGCTATACCTTTGACCGTGTTGTCAGCGTAGGTATGATCGAGCATGTAGGCAGACCAAACTACCAGCTTTTTGTAGACTGTGTCAGCAAAGTCCTGAAAGAAGGCGGCGTATTCCTCCTTCACTTTATCAGCGCTCTGAAAGAGCATGCCGGAGATCCCTGGATCAAAAAATATATTTTCCCGGGCGGAACGATTCCAAGCCTCCGGGAGATCCTGTCCTGTCTGGCTGAGGATAATTTCCATACCATGGATGTGGAAAATCTCCGTCTTCATTACAACAAGACCCTTCTGTGCTGGGCGGATAATTTCCACAAGCATATAGAGGAAGAGCGGAAAATGTTCGACGAACGTTTCCTTCGTATGTGGGATATGTATCTGAATGCCTGTGCGGCAACTTTCCATAACGGCATCATTGATATCCATCAGATTCTTCTGACAAAGGGTATCAATAATGATTTCCCAATGGTCCGCTGGTATTAAATTATAAATAACATACAAAAAGGCGCTGTCCTATTAAACAAAATCTAGAATATTTATACATTTTATTGCT
>DWUX01000112.1 GCA_019120545.1 Candidatus Blautia stercoripullorum
AAAATCTGCACCCATGATCTACTCTCCTTTTTCATAACGGTACAGGAAATAATTGCTGAGGAAAAGGACCAGGGCATAGATAAGTGAAACGGAAATCAGCATGAAGATGGCGCACCATTCTACATTGCGGGAAAACATCCCCAGTCCCATAAGCCATATAACTATGAACAATAAGCTGAATCCTGTCTTATATGCTTTCAGCTGTGCTTTGCGCTTATTTTCCTGAAACAGTTCATCTTCTAAGGTATGAGAAAGTTTTCCTTCAAAAAAGAAGCCGAAAAACCCGAAAAACAGAAAGAAAACAAAAGGAAATATTTCTCCGTACTTATCGTAGGTCCAGAAGCCCCCAAATCCTAAAAATCCGAAGATCCCGCAGAATCCCCACAGAGGCGAGATTGTCCTGGAATATTTTTTATCCGGGTATTTTTTTGAAAAGGCATTCCTGATGCAAAGTACCAGGATATAGACAGCATACGCGGCAATTAAGACTCCCACAGCCAGCATAGGGATATCCTTTGGAGTGAACACATAAGTTGACATATCCATCTCTTTCACCCAGCGGCCTTCATTATAAAGCAGAGAGTTGATCACTGCTGCAATAAGTAATGCCGCACACCCCAGTCCCATAAAGATAATTCTCTTAATCTGTTTCTTTGACATAGTATTTCTCCTTTCAAATGAGACATTTTTGTATCTTTATGAGATAAATATATCACCATATACTTAGAGTGTCAATAAAAAATGTTACAAATATATCACTTTTCATTTACTACATTCATTGGCTTTTCTCCCCGTAAGATCCTTTCCACATTCTCCCAGATCATGGCGTATCCTCTCCGGAAGCTGGAGGCTGTGATACCGCCGATATGAGGGCTGAACAGCAGCTTGTTCCGGATCTCTTCCGGCTGTCTGAGAAGGATGTGATCTTTCTGTACCGGCTCATGGCTTAAGGTGTCCAGGGCTGCCATGGAAAGTTTTCCTGCTTTCAGGGCATTTATTAAGGCCTGGTCATCTACCAGTTCTCCCCGGGAAGTATTTACAAAATATGCTCCTTCTTTCATTTTTCCGAAAAAGTTTTTATCGCACATTCTCTGGGTTTCCTCCGTCACCGGAAGATGAAGGCTGATAATGTCACAGGTTTCCAGGAGTTTTTCCAGGGGAAGGTAGGTGACTTTATACTGTTTTTCCTCTTCTTTTGACAAAGGATGTCTTTTATAATAATAAGTTTCTGTATGATACGCAGCCAGAAGAGCTGCTGTGGATTTTCCGATATCCCCCAGACCGATAAGACCGGCTTTGCAGTCTGAAAGCTCTTTTAAGTCTCCTCTGACCATATATCCTTCTTTTATCTGGATCTGCCGGCCTTCCCGGACTCCCCTGTCATTTAAGAGAACATTTTTCAGCATTCCCTGCATTAAGAATACTGTCTGCTCCGCAACGGCTGAAGCATTCATTCCCCGGCAGTTGCACACATAGATTTCTCTCTCTTTGGCTGTTTTCAGATCGATCCGGTTGTAGGCTACCCCTTCTGAATGGATCATTTTCAGATGAGGCATTTTCCGGATCAGTGCTCCCGGCACATCTGCCATGGCGTCAGCAACTATCACCTGAGCCTCTTCCATTGCATCCAGATAATCTTCCGGTCTTTTTCCCATAGGAAGACTTACCGTCTCTATCTCCTCTGCAATGTAATCCGGTGCCGGATATCTTTCCATATTTTCTTCTCTGCCTATATGTAGTATTTTCATGATCTTCCTCCCATCTGCTTTATTTCTGTCGGCAATGCTCATGCGCGATAAAGTAACACACAAAAGATAGGCAGTAACCTGCTATTCTGCAAAATATATCTCACACTGAGGGTATGCTCGCATAAAATTTTTGTAGGACATATGTATTCCCTATGATTAAGAGTATACAACAGTTTGAAGAATCTGGCATAAAAAAACAGTGAAAATAATTCTCACAGTAAATCCCTTTCTCATCATCTCTATTGACAACACAGGAATTTAGTGATATTGTGTAGTGCAATTAAACAATAAACCGTTGAAGCGGAGATAACGGCAATGATGCCTCTACAGAGAGTCTGCGATGCTGAGAATCAGGCAAGAAACAAGTTGTCAAATGGCCCGCTGAGGGCGCAGTCAAATGTGGATAAGACACTCCACAGAGTATTCTGCGACGTGTTGGTATACGTTAGTTATCAGGGATATGTTCGTATCCTGTTAAGTGCATAGGGGATTACCCTTATGAATCAAGGTGGCACCACGGATAAGACGTCTTATTCGCCCTTGACAGAAAGAAAAGTCTGTCAAGGGCGTTTTTATTTGCTCAAACTCCTTTGGCGGGCGCTTAAAATAACTTAAAGGAGTGTTTAAGATGAGCAAAATAATTTTAACTGGGGATAGACCAACCGGCAGATTACACTTAGGTCATTATGTTGGCTCTTTAAAAAGGCGTGTGGCTTTGCAGAACTCCGGAGAATACGAGAAACTCCTGATAATGATCGCCGATGCTCAAGCGTTAACAGATAATTTCGACAATCCTGAAAAGATTCGCCAAAACATTTTAGAAGTTGCCCTCGATTATTTGTCAGTAGGGCTCGACCCCAACATTTCTACCCTATTTATTCAATCTCAAATTCCTGAATTAGCAGAGCTTACTTTCTATTATCTGAACCTGGTTAGTGTTTCACGGTTGTATCGAAATCCAACAGTGAAATCCGAAATTCAATTAAGAAACTTCGAAGCAAGCATTCCTACTGGGTTTCTGTGCTATCCGGTAAGCCAGGCAGCCGATATAACAGCATTTAAGGCTACGTCAGTACCCGTTGGTGAAGATCAATTACCTATGCTTGAACAAGCACGGGAAATTGTACGAAAATTTAATTCAATATATAAAGAAACATTAGTGGAACCTGAAGCATTATTGCCTGAGAATAATGCTTGTATGCGACTACCGGGGACTGATGGAAAGGCAAAAATGAGTAAATCACTGGGTAACTGTATTTACTTAGCGGATTCACCGGAATGTGTATATCAAAAAATTATGGGAATGTTTACTGATCCACTGCATTTGAAAATTTCCGACCCGGGGCATATTGAGGGAAATGCGGTATTTACTTATCTTGATGCATTTTGTGAAGATAGACATTTTCCCGAATTTTTACCTGACTATACAAATTTGGATGAATTAAAAGAACATTATAGCAGAGGTGGAGTCGGTGATGTGAAAATCAAGAAATTCCTGAATAATATTATCCAGGAAGAATTATCACCAATCCGTAAACGAAGGAAAGAGTACGAAAAAGATATTGCGTCCGTCTATGATATTCTCAAAGCAGGATGCAAGGCAGCCCGTACCATTGCTCAAGAAACACTTGATGAAGTGAAAGCAGCGATGCAAATCAACTATTTTGACGATGATTCATTAATTCAAGCATATATGGATAAAAATTCTCTTCTTTCTTCATAATAAGTCAAAGCCCCCGATGCAAGCATAGGGTGCATCATACTAGCAACGATGCAAGCATCGGGGTATTAGATCCTCGCAGCAGGTCTACGTTCCACTCCGGTCGTTGCCCGCGGAAATAAAATAATCTCAGTGGTACTGGAACTTCTCTCCAAAATCATGTATGCTTAAATACAGAAAAACAGAAAGGAAGGCATAACGGCTTATGGAAATACGTGTACTGAAATACTTTTTAATGGTTGCAAGAGAAGAAAACATCACAAAAGCCGCCAATCTCCTTCATATCACCCAGCCTACTCTTTCCAGACAGCTTATACAGCTGGAAGAGGAGCTGGGAACAACTTTGTTTCACAGGAGCAAACATCGTGTGGTCCTTACAGAAGATGGAATGCTGCTGAAACGGCGGGCCCAGGAGATTATTGAACTGGCGGATAAAGCGCAAAAAGAATTGACTCATAAAGCGGAAAAGCTTTCCGGTGAAATTTCTTTCGGCTGTGCCGAGACCCAGAATATGACCTTTCTCTCTCAAAAAATGGCAGCCTTTCGGAAAAAATATCCCCTGGTTCACTATAATGTTTACAGCGCCACGGCTGATGATCTGAAAGACCGGATGGAAAAGGGGCTTCTTGATATCTGTCTGTTTACAGAACCTGTAGATATCGGAAAATATGAATTCCTGCGGCTAAAACGCAAGGAGGTATGGGGAGTACTGGTACGCAGGGATTCTCCTCTTGCCGCTATGGAAAAGGTAACTCCCGAAGATCTGGTGAAGTTTCCTCTCCTTATGTCCCGCCGGGAAATGGTCCAGAACGAACTGGCCAACTGGTTCGGAGATCTTTTCGATAAAATAGAGATCGCTTCAAATTATAATCTGATCTTAAATGCCGCGGATATGGTAAAAAACAACGTAGGAATCGCTCTGTGCTTCTATATTGAAAATATTTCTAACGATCTTCGGTTTATTCCCTTTTCTCCGGCTTTAGAGACCGGTGCTGTTCTGGCATGGAAGAAAAACTTTGTATTTTCACCTGCCGCTACAGAATTTATACACTACATAAAAATCGCTGCTTCCTAATCGTTTCATGTATATTTAATAAATTTTACAGATGTTTATTGTCTTTATTTGGCATATTTTTTAATTTTTTTATAATTTTCTTCAGATCCTTGATACTATTCCTGTTTTTCTCAGTGAATCTGTATTTTTTTATGTCAAAAAATCTTTTCTGCAGTTTTAAGAAAGAATCTCTTATCATTTGACATCTTTCTTTTCTCATGCTACTATTTCTGTCATAAGGGCAAAGACGCCAAACAAGGCGTCTTTGTCTTTTTTTATTTTTATGCGCAAGGAGGAAGAAAGTATGAGACTGACACCTAAGGAACAGGAAAAACTC
>DWUX01000113.1 GCA_019120545.1 Candidatus Blautia stercoripullorum
TCAAAATCGAGAATATTTATACATTTTATTGCTCAGTCTGCGCCGCTTTGAGTCTATGGTCTCAAAGCTATACTCGACAAATTCGCATAAAATGTATAAATATTCCTGACATGTTTGATGCAACAGCTCCGTAGCTTTGTCTGATCATTCTGAGATTACAGAAAGAATGAAGACAATAAGATACAGATTCCCATAAGAATGGGCTGATGAAGTACATATACCCAGATGGTTTTCCTTCCGATAACTGACAGTAAAGGGATCCGGACGCTTAGTAAGCTCCGGATTCCTTTGCTTTTCATAAGAACAGGATACAAAAACCATCCTGTCCAGTACAGGAAGATCCAGGGCAGCACAGGAAAGTAATCACTGGAATAAAATCCCGGTCCCGGAAATCCCAGAATTGTGAAAATACCGGAGTACAATCTATCCGGTAGACGTAAGATTTCTCCCCCTATCTGCAGATAGCCGTTCTGAATATGATAAGTCAGAGCAAATAGTATCAGACAGACCACGGCTCCCAGAAGGGTCGGGATCTTTTCTCCTAATTTTGAAAAAGGAATGGTCAGCAATACCCCGCAGCCAATGAAATTCAGGATACCGAAAAAGATCACTTCGTCCGGGATGACCAGCCAGGTCACAGCAGTGATCAGCAGGCCCAGACCATTAAGGAACAGACCTCTTTTCAGACTGTTGACAGCTCCGAATCTCCAGGAAAAACCGGAGATCAGGATAAAACTCCAGCAGATCCCCTGCTGCCAGAGAAAAGCAGCGGTCGATCCCAGCCAGTCAGGGTTCTGCCCGTATATCACAAAAACGTCATAGGAAAAATGATAAAGGACCATGTTGATCAAGGCAAGACCCCGCAGTGCATCTACAAAATAATATCTCTTCTTTGTTTTTTCTATTGCAGTTTCAGTCATTTCTTTGCTTTTTACCCTCCTGTCCTTCCAAAAGATCTCCAATCTGTTGATCCGCTTTCCTGATCATCTAGTATATATAAATCATCAGATAAAATCAACCGTCATTTGAAAGCTGCATTAATTTCGCAGGCACTCCTTTCAAGGAGACCTTATAGCAGACCAGCCCTTCCCCTTCCAGGTCTTCTTTGGCCAGCTCCACCGCCTGAATACTGCTGTTTTCATAGGTTTTATAGTAATAAACCCCTCTCTTTCCATTAACACAGCAGGAATAAGTTGTCATGTCGCAGGTTCCTTCTTCTGTGAGTACCGCCCCTTTCACCATACTCACCTGATCCAGGATATGAAAAACCTGAGAGACATTGGCATTTTCCTCTTTTTCACATCTGGAATTCCACAGCAGAAAGGCCGCTCTTACAAATCTGGAAGCTGAGGATGCATCTCCCGGAAGCCCTATTCCTCCCATCCCCTGACAATAAGGTTCCAGATGCAGCTTTCTGGAAAAAGTGTTTTCTCCCTGCCCTGGTGACAATGTCCGAAAATGAGACAGATAATTTTTATGAAAAGGAAAGGGAGGATTGTTTGTCAGGACCTTTATGGGATTTTCATAAATCTTCAGTCCTTCCTCCACCGCCTCCAGAACCAGGCATTCTCTTCCGTCGCCCAGCATCCAGTGAAGCGGCGCAAGAGGCAGCTCCCGGGCAAAAGGAATCTCTACGATCCTGGCCTGAGAAAGGAGCTTTCTGACTTCTTGCACAGAAGAACAAGAGCCCAGGATCCAGGGGATCAGCTCAAAAGGAGCAATATTTTTCCATCCCTCTTCCGCCTTCTGATATACTGCGTTTTCTGGAAAATTCAGGCCTGCCATAAACAAGCCTTTTTCATTCACTGCTTCTGCATATAATGGAAATTTATCCTCAGAAGCAGCCATTCCCGCCATAGCGTAATGACGGGCTGCAGGATCCAGTTTTCGGAATTTCAGCAGATAGTTTCTGGGAGTAATGATGATCTGTTCTCCTATAGAATAGTCCAGATCCATATTCCTTCCAAAATAGAAATCTCCGTTTTCATAAGCAATACATGTGCACATTTTTACTCTCCTGTTCTGACAAAAAATGGAGCCGCCTATGAAATACTTTTATCTCACAGGACAGCTCCGTCTCTGATATGCTATATGCTATTATTTCCCGAAAACCTTCTTTTATTCTGAACCCTTTATTATCCCGGGCAAGAATTTAATTTTTCCACACATTTTTCATCTCAGATAAACCGCCGCCTCCCAGGGAGCAAAAGTCCTGCTCTGCAAAGGTTTCTCCGGATAATTGCTGATCAGCGGCCTGGCCTCTTCTTTTTCCCACTCCTTTGGCATTGTAAAAGAAGCTTCCTGATCTGAAAAGTTTAATACCACGAACATTTTCTGATCCTGGCAGTTCCTTTCATAAATATAAAGCTGCTGGTTGTCCGGCTCATATTCCTTAAAGTCTCCGTACACTGCAATAGGATTCTCCTTCCTCATACGGATCAGCTTCTGCATATAATGGAAGATGGAATCTTCGTCTGCCAGGGCCTCTTTTACATTGATTTCTTTATAGTTAGGATTTACCTTCAGCCAGGGAGTTCCGTCAGTAAATCCGCCGTTCTTCTCATCGCTCCACTGCATAGGAGTTCTGGCATTGTCTCTGGCCCGGTAGCGGATGCCGTCCAGAAGCTTCTTGGGATCTTCTCCCCCTTTGATAACTCTTTCTTTCCAGCAGTTATGGATCTCTACATCGTCATAATCCTCAATAGAATCAAAGTAAACATTTGTCATCCCGATTTCTTCCCCCTGATAGATATAGGGAGTTCCCTGCATAGTCATCAGCATGGTATAAAGGAGCTTCTGGCTTTCTTTACGGTATTCTTTATCATTTCCTCTTCTGGAAACAGTTCTCGGCTGGTCATGGTTGGTCCAGTAAAGACTGTTCCATGCCTTTCCATTCATAGCTATCTGCCATTTACTCAGCACTGCCTTTAATTCCGGCAGAGGCACCTTCCGGTAAGCCCATCTCTCGCCGTCTACAGTATCCAGGTCATCATGTTCAAACTGGAAAACCATATTCAGTTCATGGCGGTCATTTCCAGCATATTTCAGCGCTTCTTCCAGAGGCACATCAGACATTTCCCCTACCGTCATAATATCATATTTGGAAAGGACTTCCCGGTTCATCTCATGGAAAAACTCATGGATCCTTGGACCGTTCTGATAATTTTCCGCTCCGATCCTTCCCTTTCTGGGAATTCCGTCAGGAAGTCCCGGAACCTTAGAGTAAAGATTGGCCACATCCATCCGGAATCCGTCGCAGCCCATATCCAGCCAGAACTTCATCATATCATAGATTTCATAGCGTACCTTTTCATTTTCCCAGTTCAGATCCGGCTGTTTTCTGGTAAACAGATGAAGGTAATACTGTCCTGTAGCTTCGTCAAATTCCCAGGCCGGACCGGAAAAATAAGAAGTCCAGTTATTAGGTTCTTTTCCGTCCTTTGGATCTCTCCATATGTAATAATCTCTGTAGGGATTGTCTTTGGATTTTCTGGACTCCACAAACCAGGGATGTTCATCTGAAGTGTGGTTCACCACCAGATCCATGACCAGCTTCATACCTCTTTCATGAATACCTGCCAGCATAGTCTTAAAATCTTCCATGGTGCCGAATTCGTCCATAATATCCCGGTAATCTGAAATATCATATCCATTGTCATCATTTGGGGATTTGTAGCAGGGAGACAGCCAGATTACATCAATTCCCAGTTCCTTTAAATAATCCAGTTTGCTGATGATTCCCGGCAGATCTCCGATCCCGTCTCCATTAGAATCCATAAAGCTGCGGGGATAAATCTGATATACCACCGCTTCTTTCCACCATGCTTTTTCCATAGCGTATACCTCCGTTTAATTCTGATAGATTCATTTTACCGAAATATATATCTGTTTGGCAAGTCCATACTTGTTTTTCTCTTGAAAAAGAAATTTTTCCATAGTATGATAAAAATAATCAAACTTTTTAGACATCAGGAAGGAGTCTTGCTATGCCAAAAGAACCGGAACGTCTGGAAATCGACATTCAGAAAATTTTTTTAACTCCCCCTACCTCTATGAGGGAAAAAATCACATTATTTTTAATGATGCTGGTCATTTTTATTATGTGCTTCGGTCCCACGATCTTTACGGATATCTCTCCTGTAAGAGCGGTCATCGTCTCTGCCCTTCCGGCATTCACTGTCTCCTGGGGCTGGATGATCCTGCTGAGAAGCCTCTTCAGAAAAAGAGATTTTTCCAAAAATCCCGGAAGCAAAAAGAAATCCTAAACAGCACAAAGGGCTGCCCTATGAATCATATGTCTGGATATCCTCGATTTTGATTCATGGAACAGCCCTTTTATAGGTTAATCTATGGCTTTTTTTGCAGTGTCCAGCATTCCGCCTTTATGTATCCACTCTTTGATCCATTGGATCCAGGGATAGATATACATATCTTTTTCCATTGCAGGAATATTTTTCTTCATCTCTTGGTATACAGCAGAAGTGCCCTTTCCTCTTTTCAGGTCCTCTTCTATAAAAAACTGTGCCTGGTATGCAGACAAAGCTTCTATAGCCAGGATATACTCCAGCTTATCTGCAGTCTCCACTGCTTTTTTGCAGGCATTGTAGCCCATGGTCACATAGTCTTCCTGGCCTGCGCTGGTAGATACGCTGTCAGCTGTAGCCGGCACCGCCAGCATCCGCATAGTGTTCAGCAGACCTGCCTGGGCGTACTGAGGAATCATCAGTCCGGAATTCAGCCCTGGATTCTTAACCAGGAAGGAGGGCAAGCCGGAAAGATTCTCATCCAGAAAGCGGGCATTTCTCCGCTCAGACATCTTCGCCAGATTCGCCGCTGCTATACAGGCTGCATCCATTTCCATCCCCACATAGGAGGCATCGGGATTGCCGTTGGAATAGATATCAGGCTCGTCTTCCGAGCCATAGACTACCGGGTTATCCCCGCAGGAGTTGATCTCACAGGAAACTACCTCCCAGGCGTCTTTCAATATCCGCTTCGCGGCCCCGTGAAGCTGGGGGATGCACCTTAAAGACAAAGGATCCTGCAGATGGCTGCCTTCCCATTTTTTCACAACTTCTGAGTCCATTAAATAGCTTTTCAGTTTTTCTGCTGTTTCTTCCAGTTCAGTCTGAGGCCGGCAGGCAGTCACATGACTGTCAAAAGCCCGGAGCTGGCCCTTCAGCCCTTCCAGAGACATTGCAGCCACCACATCGGCAGTCTCTGCAGCCTGGGTCAGTCTGTATACTGCCAGAGCAGCCAGGGCTGTGGGAGAAGTGGTGCCGTTAATAAGGGCCAGACCTTCTTTATAACTGAGGGTCAGAGGCTCCATACCGGCTTTTTTCAAGGCTTCTTCCGCCGACAGCAATTCTCCCTGGTACCAGGCCTTTCCTTCTCCTATAAGCACTGCGGCAATATGAGCCTCCACACACAGATAGCCCACAGAGCCTTCTCCCGGCACATGAGGGATCAGATTCTTGTTCAGAAAATCCCGGTATCTTTCCAGGACTTCCATCCGGACTCCGCTGACGCCTCTGCCAAGGCTCTGGAGAACCATCAGCATCACTGCCCGCACTTCTTCCTCTGCTAGAGGCTCTCCCACAGATACGGAATGGGTCAGGATAATATTTTTCTGAAGAAGTTCCGCTTCATCCTTAGTGATAAACTGAGAAACAAGAGCGCCGAATCCTGTAGTGGTCCCATAGACTGCTTTTTCTTTTTCCACACAGGCTTCAATGATCCCTCTGGATTTTTCCACCCTTTCTCTGTATTCCTGTGAAAATTCTACTTCACCGTGAAAAACAGCGATTTCCATAAATTTTTCTATCGTAAGCTTTTCGCCTAATACCACTGTCCCCATAACCTCTGCCTCCTACTGATTTTTTGATTATTTTAACTCTCCCGCCATATCTTCCGCCAGTTTCAGGATCGTTCCTGAATGGATCAGATCCCGAAGATATTCTATGTGAGGATAAAGAAGCATATCCTTTTCCATTACCGGTATCTGTTCCTTTAATGTATCATAGATGTTTCTGGACACAGAGCTCACCTCTGCATCCTGATCCTGAAACTGCTGGGCCTGGTAATCAGAGAGCAGTTCGATAGCCAGGATATACTCCAGCTTTTCCGCCACTGTTACAGCCTTTCTGCAGGCAAAATATCCCATAGCCACATAGTCTTCCTGGTTGCCGCAGGTAGGCGTGTTATCGATGGTGGCAGGTGAAGCCAGCACCCGCATTTCATTTAACAGTCCGGCCTGGGTATACTGAGGGATCATCAGTCCGGAGTTAAGTCCCGGCTCTTTAATACAGAAAAACGGATAACCGGAAAGGCTTTCATCAATAATCCTGTTATTTCTTCTCTCGGACATTTTTCCCAGAGTGCAGGCGGCAATACAGGCGCTGTCCATTTCAATCCCTACATAGGAAGAATCCGCGTTGCAGGCGGAAATCACTTCCTGTCTTCCCTCTTCTCTCCATATGATAGGATTGTCGCAGCAAGAATTTATCTCGGTCTCTATAGTCTTCCTGGCATCCTCCAGAGTTTTCTTTGCGGCTCCGTGAAGCTGAGGGATACATCTCAGGGACAGGGCGTCCTGTACCCTGGAACCCTGATATTTTTTAATGACTCCCGAATCTTTTAAAATCTTTCTTACATTTTCCGCAGTATCTCCCTGTTCCTTGTGAGGCCGTACCTGCATGACCCTTTCATCAAAAGCATTCATTACGCCTTTCAAAGTCTCCAGGGACAGGGCGCCGATCACGTCTGCGGTTTTGCCGGCCTGAAGAAGATCATACAATGCCAGAGCTGCCATAGCCGTAGGAGAGGTTGTACCTGACACAAGAGCGAGCCCTTCTTTGGAGCTAAGTGTCAGAGGAGTCATCCCCGCCCTTTCCAGAGCTTCTTTTCCATCCAACAGCTCTCCTTTATACCAGGCTTTTCCTTTTCCCATAAGCACCAGAGCCACATGACCTTCCAGAGCCAGATATCCTACGCTTCCGCTTTGAGGAACTACCGGCACGATTCCTTTATTCAGGAAATCCCGGCAGGCCTCCAACACTTCCAGACGCACCCCGCTGTATCCCTGTCCCAGATTCTGGAGGATCATCAGGAGGATTCCTCTTACTCCTTCTTCTTTCAGAGCCTCTCCCACTGAAACCGCATGGGTAAGAATGATGTTTTCCTGAAGCTGCTCCGTATCTTCTTTACCGATAGCCTGGGTACATAATGCTCCAAAGCCTGTGGTAACGCCATACATGACTTTTTCCTCATCCACCCATTTTTCCACAAGCTCCCTGCTTTTTTTCACTCTTTCACAGTATTCAGCGGAAAAATCTACTTCTGCTTTGAATCTGGCGATCTCTACAAATTCTTCAAGGCTGAGATGTCCTCCTAAAAGAATTTTTCCATTATTTCCTTCTTTATGCATTGGTTTCCTCCTGTACTTCCACAAAGTCCGGATCCTCCAGGGCCGCCATGCTTGCCTCTATATCTTTCTTAGTTTCTTTATCCAGGAAAAACACCTTAAAGGCTGCAGCGATCTGGAGTATAAAGATGATCAGCACCACAAAACCGCCGCAGGCCGCCAGATATTTTACTCCGTCTACACCCTGCTCTCCTCCTCCAAAGGCAACCATAACGCAGGCGATCAGACCAATGCTGACTCCCCATACGATTTTCTGCCATATCGCAGGTTCTTCATCATGTCTGCCGCCTTTGGTGCAGAGCACGGATATGGTGGTAGACATGGTATCAGCAGTTGTTGCAAAAGCTGCGATAAGGGTGACGATCAGCACGGGAATGATAATAAATCCCAAAGGTATATGCTGCAGGAACTCCCATATTCCTGCTACGGCTCCTTCTTCCTGGATCACAGATACAATATCTGCCTGTCCGGTGATCTGCCAGTTTAAGGCTGTGCCGCCCCAGATGGCAAACCATACTAATCCAAAAGAAGCAGGCAGGATCCAGTTGATGATCAGGAACTGACGGATGGTTCTTCCATATGCGATCATAGCGAAGAAAATACCCATCAGCGGAGCGTAGGCGATCCAGATCGCCCAGTCATACATGGTCCACCAGGTAACCAGAGCTTCTCCGCCTACTGTGTAGGGATCCAGTCCCCAGGTCCAGAAACGGTCCAGCCAGTAGCCAAGTCCTACATTGGCCATGTTCAGAATGTAAATGGTGGGTCCGATAACGATCAGTACGATCAAAAGTACATAGAAAATTTTTGAAGTCATATTCGCCAGCCATTTAATACCTTTATCAATACCTGTAACAGAAGCAATGGTAAAAGTAGCCGTAATGATAGCTGTCAGAATAAACCATACCACCGGTCCCTGGGCGATGCCGTACACCGCGGAAAGACCTGTTCCGATCAGAGCCAGACCTGCTCCCAAAGAAGAAGCCAGGCCAAGAGCAATAGCCAGCACGGAAAGCACATCAATGAGAGCTTTCCAGAAACCCTTTGTGATTCTGTCGCCAAAGATAGGGATGAGAGAAGCCGCTACAGAAAGCTCCTTGTTTCTGTTAAAATACATATAGGCAATGACGACTCCTGAAAGAGCATACATTGCATAAGGGATATAAGTCCAGTTATAAAATCCTCTTCCAAGGGCAAAGTAGGCGGCCTCATCTGTAAAAGCCTCTATTCCGTAGCCGTCCAGTTCCCCGTAAATATTGCCGTAGTAAACCATGATCTCATTTACACCGTAGGTGATCAGTCCGGTAGCGATACCTCCTGTCAAGGTCATGGCAAACCAGGAACCAAAGGAATACTTCGCTTTGGCATTTGGGCCTCCAAAACGGATCTTTCCGATTTTGGAAAATAACAAGATGGCCACTAATATCAGAGTTACCAATGCAACGATCTGATAAAGCCAGCCAAAAGATGTCAGAGACCAGGTAAAAATATCCCTTGTCACTTCTGTCAGCCACTGGTTATTCACCAGTCCCAGAATGGCTGCCCCTCCGATCACCAGAAAGCAGGGAATAAATACACTCCACCGGGTAGCTTTTTTGTTTGCTGTGTTGTTTTCCATTCTTTCTTTGTCCGATTAAAAATCGGCTCTCTCCTTTCTTGATTTTTTCTTATACTTATTATTACTGCAATTTCCGTGCCAACTCTTTTTCTTTCGAAAAAGCTGTTTTTTCCGGAATTTTTTCTCCCTATGTGCATAGATTTTTTGCACTATGCAAAACATTTATGCACATAGAGTAATAATATAGTAAAAAAGCAAAAGCGTTTTGGGATTTTCTCCTAAAACGCCTTTGCTTATTTTGGTAGTATAAACGTAATATCAGCTAATGTCAATGGTCAATTTAAAAAATAAAATGCAAAATTATTTTGCACTTCTCTTTATCCTATGATACAGTAAAGAAAAATACAGGAGGTCCGCAACAATGTCAGGAAAAACTTTTTTTCATATTTTATTTTACACAGACCGGGATTATCAGTGCAGAGAAGTTTTCTACGGAGATCAGGGAAGCGAAAAGATCTATTCCCTTCTCTTCAATAACTGGATCCAGGAAAAAAGACATATCAACACAGTTCTTCCTATTTCCCCGGAAGATACTGAGGGAAACTTTTTATGGGACGGAGATGCTTTTTCATTTAAAAAACTTCCTGCGCCGAAAAACGGATTCTATTATCTTTTGCTGAAAGATGATTATCAGATCGAACTATACCGCCAGTCCCTAAACCATCTCACCCAGGGTGTGCAGATCTATGACCGTAACGGCTGCGCTGTGTTCTTTAACCGCACAAGCCGGCAGATTTCCCAGATTCCTTCTTCTCTGGACGTTCAGGGAAAGCACCTCTTAGACCTTTTTGCCATTGACGAGGATATCAGCACCACCATGACTACTCTGCGGACGCAGGCCCCTGTGATCAACCGGGTAGACCACTTCCGGACCTCCGCCGGTGCTTCTATCCTCTCCACAAACACTGCCTATCCATTAAAGAAAGGAAAGCAGGTTATAGGGGCCGTGGCTTTTGAACAGACAAAAGAGATCGTAGGCGCCATAAAAGAAAAAATGATTGCAGCGGAACAGGCGTTGGACAACTTCAAAAAAGCTTCTCCCGAAACTCGTTTTTCCGGTTATACCTTTGACAACGTCATAGGACACGGAAAGGCCCTCCAGGAGGCGGTAACCATAGCGAAAAAAATTGCTTCTCAGAACAGTTCTGTACTGCTGGTAGGAGAAACCGGCACAGGAAAAGAAATATTTGCCCAGAGCATCCACAGAAGCAGCAAAAGAAGCCAGAAAAAATTTGTGGCCTTAAACTGCGCCGCAATCCCCGACTCCTTGATCGAAAGCATGCTTTTCGGTACTCAAAAAGGCAGTTTCACAGGGAGTGAAAACCGTCCCGGCTTTTTTGAAGAAGCACAGGGAGGAACCTTATTTTTAGATGAGCTGAATTCCATGAGTCTTTCCATGCAGTCTAAAATCCTCCGGGCTCTTCAGGAAAACTCTTTTCGCCGGGTTGGAGGGCAGAAGGATATTTCCATGGATGTCCGTATCATCTCTTCCTGCAACAAAGACCCCTTCCAGTGTATCGCAGACAATCAGCTCCGGAAGGATCTCTTCTACCGTCTCTCTACTGTTATGATCGAGCTTCCTTCTCTCAGCATGCACATGGAGGATCTGGATGAACTGGTCCAGTACCACCTGTCGGCTACTGCCTATCAGTATGTCCACAGCGCCACTTCCCTGGACGATCAGGTAATGGAACTCTTCCAAAGCTATTCCTGGCCGGGAAATGTCCGGGAACTGTTCCATGTTCTGGACTATGCCCAGAATCTGGCTGACGGAGATACCATAAGGCTGGAGCACCTTCCCTCCTATCTTTTGAAAGAAAAGAAGAGCGCAAAAAAAGCTCCCGGAGGATCTCTCTCTCCAGAAGCATCTTTTGACTGGAATAACAGTTCCCTTCAAAGTCTGATGGATGATTATGAAAGCAAGATCATCTGCCAGGCTCTGGAACATTTCGGCTACAATATCACCCAGACTGCCCAGGCCCTGGGACTGAGAAGACAAAGCCTTCAATATAGGATCCATAAATACGGGATTCAGATATAACCTTTATCAATACTCTTTTCTTCCCAGGGCATCTTTGATATGCATGGAATCTCTATACTTCGCCACGGTCCTGCGGGAAATGGAAATCCCCATTTTCTGCAGTTTCTCGGCGATCAGTCTGTCGCTGAAAGGCTTTTTCTTTTCTTCCTGATCTATGATGCTGCCGATGCAGCTTTTTATGTAATCTGCGGAATCCTCTTTTCTGCCCTCGCCCTGGATCCCCACAGAAAAAAAGAAGGAAAGAGGATAAGTCCCCCAGGGACACTGAAGGTATTTTCCCTTAATGCCGCGGCTCACAGTGGAAGGATGAACCCCCATTTCCTCTGCAATTTCCCGCTGGGTCAGAGGCTCCAGAAATCCTTTCCCGTTTCTAAAAAAGTTCTGCTGCCTCTCTACGATCTTCTCTCCAAGGTTCAGGAGAGTTGTCTTTCTCTGCTCCAGACATTGACTCAGCCACTCTGCCTGCTTTATTTTTTCCCGGATATACTCTGCCGCTTCTTTATCTTCTACCTTTTTCCCCATTTCTCTGTAAAAACCGCTGATATGAAACCTGGCATTCTGAGCGTCATTTATCAACACCTCAAAGCAATCCTTCAGTTTCACAACAATAATGTCCGGTACAAGATATTCTTTAAATCTGCCTGTGGGAAAATAGTTGGAAGGTCTGGGATTCAGCCCTTTGATCCTTTCTTTTGCCTCCTTGACCTCTTGCAGACTCCTTCCTGTCTGTTCCGCGATCCGGGACAGCTGATTTTTCCCCAGTTCTTTTAAATATTTTCCAAGGATTTCTTCTTCCAGCTGTGTATCCGGTTTCTCTCGAAGCTGAAGAAGAAGACATTCCTGAAGATTTTTTGCTCCTACCCCCAAAGGCTCCATGGAATGGAGGATCTTAACCGCCTCCTTGACAGTTTCCAGATCTGTTTTCAGAGTGCAGGAAATTTTTTCCGGTTCCTCTGTGAGATATCCCCTCTCATCCAGATCATAGATCAGATATTTCAAAGCAGGAACATATCTCTCTTCTATGTCCATATACAGTATCTGTTCCAAAAGAAATTCCTCTAAGGTAAAACGCTCTTCTTCTCCCCGAAGCTCCTCTTTTTCTGCCCTTTCATCGCTGTAGGCTCTGTTCTGATAATCCTCATAAGACTTTCTGGAAATCTTCCGCTCTCCGTTCTGCTCCATATCGGATAACATAGATTTTTCCTCTGGTTCTATTACCGGATTCTCTAAAGCCATTGTCTCCAGATATTCTTCCAGTTCCTGATTCCCCATCTGCAGTATAGAAACCGCCTGTATGGTATTCTGAGAAATTTTCTGCTGAAGTTCTGTTTCCTGTCTTAATTCCATGGCGTCCTCTTTCTGTAAACTGCTGCTGTATCTGCCTGTGTCTATTTCAAAAACTCACGGATCTCCTGTTCCTTTCCTTTTAAGGATCCCTGTATCATAGGGGGCCTGCCTCCGCCCTTTCCCTGAAAACGGGCGTTGAGCTTTTTCCCTGTCTCCTGTATGTCTGGTCTCCTGCTGCCCAGGACATACTGGTATCCGGAATCATCGGTGCCTACAAAGACGCCGGCAAATCCCCAGGTCATCTCCATAGCCTTATTTACAAAATTTCTTCTGGCTCCCGGATCCAATTCCTCTGCGAAAAGAAAAATATTTTCTTTCGGCTCTGCCTGTTTTTCTGCATTCTCCAGGCAAAGCGCCACATATCGTTCCTGAAGAGCTTTATTCTTTTCCTTCTGACGGTTAAGTTCCTCTCCCAGATGTTCTACTGCCCGCGCAGTATCCTCCTGCTTCGCGGAAAGCAGATTAGAGATCTTCACCACATTTTTTTCCTTCATCCGGTAATCCTCAAGAGCCCGGAATCCACAGAGTATAGACACCCGCATTCCGCCTTTATAGTGGATCGCGCCCACAATCTTGATCAGCCCTACGCTGCCGGTCTCCTTCACATGAGGCGCACAGCAGGCGCAGCTGTCATATCCCGGGATCTGAACGATCCGTATCTGTCCTTCAATTTCTATTTTGCTTCGGTAGGTAATGTTCTTTAATTCTTCTTCACTGGGATAAAGAACTTTGACCGGTATATTTTCCGCCACCGCTTCATTGGCTTCATATTCGATCTGCCTCAGGTCTTCTTCTGTCAGAACCCCGTCATAGTCCATAGTAACCTCCTGAGTTCCAAGATGAAAGCCCACATTCCGATAACCAAAACGGCGGTTTACCAGCCCTGAAAGGATATGTTCTCCTGTATGCTGCTGCATTTTTGAAAAACGCTCCTGAAAGTCCAGCTTTCCCTGTACCTCTGTCCCTTCCCGGACAGGCTGGGAAATATGATGGTACACAACGCCGTCTTTTTCATGTACGTCTGTGACTCTTATCTCCTCACCCTCTTTTGTGTATAAAAAGCCGGTATCAGCGCTCTGACCTCCTCCTTCAGGGAAAAAGGCAGTTCTTGTCAGAACTGCCTGATATCCTCCATTCCTTTCCCTGCAGGACAGTACTCTGGCCTGGAATTCCTTTATATAGCTGTCTTCATAAAAAAGCTTTTCTGTCATCTTTCGCCTCCATATACCCTGATCACCGAAGACACCTTATGTACTGCATTCAGCCCCTCTACGATCAGCATGGCGTCATTGAAATTCCCTTCCTTTACTTTGGAAGTAACCACCACGATCTCTGCAAGATCCCCGTCCTTATGCTTCTGGATCACCTGGGCGATACTTACATTATTATTTCCCAGCACACTGGCGATTCCCGCCAGGACGCCCGGACGGTCGTCTACATGAAGCCGCATAAAGAAACGGCTCTCGATATTCTCTGCCTCTTTTACGGGAATATTTTTATAACAGGTACAGCTGATCCTTCCCGTACATTGGAAAAGAATGTTTCTTACAATGTCGAACACATCTCCCACAATAGCGCTGGCTGTAGGCATTTCTCCGGCGCCTCTTCCGTAGAACATCGCGTCTCCCACAGCATCTCCTTTTACAAAAACCGCATTGTAGGAATCATTTACTGTTGCCAGAGGATGATCCTGAGGAACCAGCATAGGCTGTACCCGCACTTCAATCCCAGTATCCGTATTTCTTGCCAGGCCCATAAGCTTGATCACACAGCCCAGCTCTCTGGCATACCGGATATCCTTTGCTGAAATGTGAGTGATCCCCTCTGTGATCACATCTTCAAAAGTCACCCTGGAATTAAAAGCAATAGAAGCCAGGATCGCCATTTTTCTTCCTGCGTCCAGTCCCTGGATATCTGCAGTGGGATCTGCCTCTGCATAGCCCAGCCTGGTAGCCAGTGCCAGAGCTTCGGCAAACTCCATCCCCTCCTGGGTCATCTTCGTAAGAATAAAATTAGTGGTCCCATTGACGATCCCCACCACCTCTGACAGATGATTTCCTGCCAGGCACTGCTTCAAAGGACGGATAATAGGAATTCCGCCTCCTACTGCCGCTTCAAAGAGAAAATCCCGGTTGTTTTCCGCCGCGCAGTCCAGCACTTCCTGTCCATAGGAAGCCACCAGATCTTTGTTGGCGGTCACCACATGCTTGCCTGCTTTTAATGCTTCCATCATATAAGTTTTGGCAGGTTCTATTCCGCCCATGACTTCTATCACAATCTCAATGGATTCATCTTCCAGGATTTCTTTCCAGTCATTGGTCAGAAGCTCAGGCTCCTGGATCTTGGACGCCGCCTTTTTCAGATTCCGCACCAGGATCTTTTTAATCTCTACCTGGGCGCCGATCTTATCTTCCATCTCATCCTGCTGCATTTTTAAAACCTTATAAACACCGGTTCCCACAGTTCCCAGGCCCAGGAGGGCCACATTAATCACTTTTTTGCTCATTCTTTTCTTCCTTTTTGATCTCTACTCTTTCTACATATCCCTTCTTCATCTTATTGCTCCTGCTCAGGGCTTTGCTCCAACCGCCTACTTTGTTATATACCCAGAAAGACCGGGAAAAAAGTCCCTTTGCTTTCCCCATCTTTTCCTTTGTGGTATTAGTATAAATGGAACCTCCGCATTCCATAGGTGTTCCCTTTATAATATGGGCGATCAGATCCGACTCGCAGGTCACATCATCCGGGATCTCTGTATAAGCCAGACCGATACAGTCTGCCTTATGGGCATCACTTCCTCCTGTCCCCGGAAGTCCATACTGTTCAGCGATAGCTCTGGCTTTGTCATTGACTTCCTGGGGTTCACAGGCATTAAAAATTTCCATAAAATCGAATTCTTTCAGAATATCCGGATTTCTCTGATAAGCCTTGGCATTCATAAAACTCATATATTTTTCTCCGCAGGGATGGGCAGGACCCAGGATTCCTCCGTAATTATGAACGATAGGAATCAGCATCTGCACCGGGATCCCTCGAAGTTCCAGCAAACGCAGCTTAATAGTTTCCGGCATGATCACCAGGATATGTCCTGCGTCCAGAGTATCATATTCAATGCCCTTTAACACTAGAAAATCCTGGTACTTATCCCCCTTTATATTATTTTTCCAATAACGGTATCCTCCATAAGAATCATGGTCGGTCACCAGCATGCCGCCGAATCCCTGATTCCGCAGCATACGGATATATTGCTCAATAGGTACTTTTCCATCCGGGGATCCCTCCCTCGTATGGCAATGCATATCAATCTTCACGACAACCTCTCCTTTCCTGATCTATGCTCAGAAAGTCCTTTTCTCTCTGCCATCCTCTGCGCAGAGTCCTTATTTCCGGCTGTCCTGAGGAGCAGCGCCAAAACGCTGTCTCAGTCTTTGGATCTTCTCTTTCGGAATGATCAGATTAAATCCCTGGGGATTAATGATAACTCCCTTTGCCACTGGAATCAGCACTTTCTCCAGATTGTCAAATCCTACCAGAAGGGCCTGAAGCTTTTTCTCTTTATTAAATTTCCGGAACTCCTCAGCATCTGAAAATAAAGGCTGATACACCTCTCCTTTATTATTTTTGATATAAGGCACCTGTACACTTTTCGGATCCTGATCCTTTTCCGGTTTCTGAACAGCCATCAGGAAACGGCTTTTCACTACATTGGCAGCTACTTCTTCCTCCAGCTCCGGCAGGTTTTCTTTCTCTTCATTAGCTCCTCCTCTGCGCAGCTCCTGCATAAAATAAATTCCGGAAAGCTGGAGCTGAGGATTGAATAAAGGCTGTTTTTCCTTAGGCAGGGAAGAAAAATCCGGCTTCTTTACGATTTCTTCCAGGTCCAGTTCTGTGGCCTTCTCTTTCTCATAAAACACCAGAGAATTAACCCCGAGAGTATAAAGGGTGGTATAGAAACTCAGGTAGCTCTTGTTCTCCACTTTAATCGCGGCCACAGGATTTTTCTTATCTGTTAAAGGCTTTGCCGCTTTTTCCAGATCTTCTTTATTCTCAAAGATCCACACCTGGTCGTTAAAAGACTGGGGATCGCAGATCACATAAGGCAGCCTTGTGGCTCTGGAGAGAATGGTATAAACCTCTCCTAAAGTCTGTATTTTTCTGATCAGTTCTTTTCTTATATCATCCATTTTATTTCTCCTGTTGTGTTCATTCTTTCTCTGTCTCTAGTATACACCTTTTTCTTTTATTTGTCCCTGAGAATCAGGAAAAAAACAGAAGGCTGAAAAAGGCTACTTCTCCCTGGCACCAGTAAGGGAGCCCGCATTCTTCCGCCAGCTTATCCACCTGGATGCAGTAGGCAGAAAGGCAGGATGCGATCCTTTCAGGGAACCGGCAGGGCCTTCCTTCCTTTTTCTCGCAATCTCTACAGATCTGACAGGGACCTGCCATAGCCGGCAGAAATTCTCCCAGTTTCTCTGAAACATTGTCGATCAGTCCCCAGGTCATCTGATTATGCCGGTGTTTGATCTCTCTTGTCTCTGCATCATCTGTGATATCCTTCACAGGGGTGACGGTCTGAAGCACCAGGACCCTGGCGAATTTTCCGGCCTTCTCCTCCATCTCCTTGGGCGTTCCGCATGCCGGGGGACATGAATAGTTATTCCCATAATTACCGCAATAATTTATCTCACAATATTTTCTCAGAGAATGGTCAAAGGTGAGCTTTTCCGCAGAGATGATCCTGCAGTTGTCAAAGCCTGCCTCTTTTGCCTTTCTCAGCAGTTCCTCTTCCTGTATCATCTTACTTCCTCCCATTTTTCTGTCTTAAGCAGCCCATAACAGGCTGCGGCGGTTTTCACAGATTTACTCAGAGGGCACCCAGAATCCATATTCTGCAGTTCCCTGGTCCCACTGGGCTTTTACCAGATATACAGAACCAGGCTGAGCCGTAAATTCCAGATTTCCGTTGTCATTTTCTTTCACTTCTGCAGTACTTCCTTCGGGAACCTGAGCTGTACTGTCCTGACCCAGAAGGGAGTCCTCCCAGAAAAGAAGCTCTACGCTCTCAGGCTTCTTACTGAACTGCAGTTCCATAGCCATAGGTTTTGCAAGCTTTTTCACTTCAACAGGATCTGACTGAAAAAGAGAATAGGCCGCGGAAGTGGTAATAGTCCGATTCTCTCCATCGTCAGCTTCATAAGTCCAGGTATAGTTGAGAGGCTCCGGGATCATCACCGCTGCGGCTGCCAGTTCATCGGTATAGCATACGTTCAGATGAGGAAGCTCCGACGGATCTTCCTCTGCAAAAAGTTCATCCAGATAGTGTCCGTATTTATCAATATATTCCCGGCTGGCCTGCTCTGTTCTTTCCATTTTTGTGATCCCGTTATACTGGGCGGGATAAGACTCTGCAATAACTCCGTTCCCCCAGATATTCAGCACATCTCCGTTGTTTAGATCTTCTTCTGTGATCTTTTCTCCCTCTTCGTCATAGAGTTCCCCTTCCGGTATAGTTCCGGTAAAAGGATATTCATCAGTTACATTTACAAAAATACTGTTCCCATCATCTTTCTTCAGATAAACAGCCTTCAGGGCATATTCCCCCTGGATCTGCTCTTCCTCCTGGGGCTCCTCCGGTGAAAAATGAGTTCTTAAAGCATTCGCCGCTGCCAGAATGATCAACGTTACCAACAGCACGCCGATATAAACCATAGGGCTTGTTTTATTATCTCTCATAAGACCTCCTGCTTCTTTTCTCTGCCTTTAAGGATACCATAATCTTCTGCCCGACACAACGGGAAGAATTCTTTAAAGAAATCAGATACACATACAAAAAAGAACAGCTAAATTCCCTAAATCCGGTTATGCCCTTATAATGGTGTAAAATAAAAAATAGAATGAGCCAATGGCTCAACCTTTAGGTATAATGAAAACGACCAAATCAACATAATACCAAGGAGGTTATAAACCAATGGCTCAACTCAATATTACATTAAATCAGGAAGAAATTCTACAGTTACTTTCTAATGATCGCAATGAAGTTTTCAGAAAGCTTCTTGAAAGCAGCCTTAACAGCGTCCTGAAGGCAGAATCCCAGGAGCAGCTCAAGGCTCATCCCTATGAGCGCACGCTGGATCGTACAGACAGCAGAAATGGCTCTAGAGAAAGAAAACTCCAGACACGTATCGGTACGATCACCCTCAATGTACCCAGGCATCGGAATCAGCCATTCAAAACAATGCTTTTTGATAACTATTCCCGGAGTGAAGCTGCGCTGATCTCTACAATGTCTGAAATGGTTGTCCATGGGGTCTCTACCCGTAAAGTGTCTCAGATCGTTGAGACACTATGCGGAACTTCTGTCTCCAAATCTGCGGTATCAGAAGTATGTAAAGATCTCAGCAGGGAAGTGGAGGATTTCAGAAATCGTCCACTTACTGGTCCGTATCCGTTTCTAACCATAGATGCCACTTATTTTAAAGTCCGGGAAAATCATCGTGTGATCTCTAAAGCATTGATGATCGCATATGGAACAAACGCCCAGGGGCATCGGGAAGTACTGGGGTTTGAAACATACCCTTGTGAATCCGCCGATACATGGACACAGTTTCTGGCCGGGCTGAAGAAGCGTGGACTGACAGGACTGCTGATGATCACATCCGATGCACATGAGGGGATCCTTCATGGGATCAGCAAGATATTTCCGGCTGTACCGTGGCAGCGCTGTCAGGTGCATTTTAACAGGAACATTACAGATAAAGCGCCGAAGGCATATCAGGCCGGACTGCGGTCAGAGCTTTTCGAAATGTTCAGCAGTAAGACCATAGAGGAAGCACGGAAA
>DWUX01000114.1 GCA_019120545.1 Candidatus Blautia stercoripullorum
TGCTGGCAGAGTATTATGAAAATCAAGGAAAAACAAAACGGAATTTCCGCAGTCTTCCGATGACGATCTACCATTATGAAAGGTGTCATGACCAGGCGAAAACTTATGAATATAAAATTGCATATCTGAATGAATATTACACGCTGGTCAATGAAAATTTTCCTGTACTTCATTGGGAAATGGAACAGGGAGAGGAAGAACTTGATTCAGGCGCAGGAGCCGGACAGATGCTGGAACTGGCAGATGAGGTGATCCGGTTTACAGAAGACTCTCCTAAAGTGCAGGAAATGAAAATGAAGATGTATTTTTTAAAAGGGAGATATAAGATCGCCCAGGGAGAGTATGATTCCGGGTTGTCTGCCATTCACCAGAGTATGGCTCTGGCGGAGAAACTGCAAAATAAAAGCGTCCTGCTGAACGGATATAAACAGATGAGCTTTTACGGGATACAGGTTGAGAATCTGGAGCTTGTAAAGGAATATCTGGAAAAGGGATTTGCTCTTTTGAATGAAGGGGAGACTGAGGATAAAGGTGTATTTACCCGCCTTCAGGGATGGTATTATCTTTATGAAAAAGAATATAAAAAAGCGGAAGAAAAATTTCTGGAGGCTATTGAGATATTCAAGTCTCCGGGAGATGTAGGAGGATGTTTCCGAATGAGTTCAGCAGCCTGCTATGGCTATCTTGGAGATCTGTACAGAGTCCAGGGAAAGCTGGATGAAGCTGCTCATTACTATGAAACGGCTTTAAAGACAGGCACGGACAAAGTAATGGCTAACGGTCTGGGACAGTTTTATTCCGGCCTTGGCCAGGTGCGGATGCTTCAGGAAAGATTTCGGGAAGGCGAAGAACTTCTGCAAAGAGCTTTAGACTGCTTTAAACACTATGGATATTATTGGGGGCGGGAGCGGGCAGAGGCTTATATGGCTTTACTGCTGCTGAAAGAGGGAAGAAAGGAAGAAGCCAGGAAATACTGGGAGGAAAGCCGCAGAATTTCAAATAAGATAAAAAATCCTTCTACAGAGCTGCTTTTACAGCAGCTGGCAAAAGAACTGAATTAGAATATAAAGGAGCTGTCTCAATTAACTGCTATGCTCCCTTCTAGGCAGACAAGTGAAATAATAAAAACTTGTCGCTTAGGAGGGGGTATATTTTATGTCTAAAAGAAAGATGTACGTTGAAGATAAGATCTATGCTGTACATCTGATCTGTATGGGGAGCACACCAACTAATGCGACAGTCTTTTTCTAAGGCTGACACTTTGGCATGATGAAACTTTAAAAAGGTAATTTGGTAAAAATGCGCATAAATAACAAGATAAAAAAGTATAATAATGTAAAAATAACAAATTAGAACCGATAAAATATAAAAATAATTATGCAAAATGACATTTATTGACGCTTTTTTGACACTTGATACTGTATAATTTTTTACATACTAATATAAGGAAAAGAGGGTGTGCTATGAGTAACATTATGATTACGGGAAATGACCTGACACTGGATCAGATTGCAGCCATTTGTCGGGGACATGCCAAGATAGAATTGGCCCAGGAAGCAAAGCAGCAGATAATCGAGTCTAGAAAAGTGGTGGACCAGTTGGTCGAGGAGGAGAAGGTAGTGTATGGAATCACTACCGGATTTGGAAAATTCAGTGATGTGGTAATCTCCCAGGACCAGTGCAAGGCCCTCCAAAAAAATCTGATCATTACCCATGCGGTAGGTGCAGGTGATCCTTTTAAAGAGGATATTGCGCGGGGAATTATGCTTTTAAGGATCAACAACCTGGTGAAAGGTTTTTCAGGAATCCGTCTGGAAACTGTTCAGACCATGGTCGATATGCTGAATAAAGGTGTTACAGCATTTATTCCTGAAAAAGGATCTCTTGGTGCTTCCGGAGACCTTGCTCCTCTGTCTCATATGGTACTGCCTATGCTGGGGCTTGGCATGGCGTATTATGAAGGAGAACTGCTTCCGGGAGCTGAAGCGATGAAGCGTGCGGGAATCCCAACCATTGAATTATCAGCAAAAGAGGGACTGGCTTTGAACAACGGAACTCAGGCCATGACTTCTGCAGGGGCTCTGGCTGTTTACGACGCCCTGAACCTGCTGAAGGTTGCAGATATTACAGATGCTCTGTGCTTTGAGGCGCAAAACGGGGTAGTGGACGCTCTGGATCCAAGAGTCCATCAGGTGCGTCCCCACTCTGGACAGCTTGCTACTGCCAGGAATCTGCTGAGACTGTTGGAAGGAAGCAAGAATACTACCCGTCAGGGAGAGATCCGGGTGCAGGACGCTTACTCATTAAGATGTTCTCCGCAGATCCATGGGGCCAGCAAAGATGCTGTGAATTATGTACTGGACAAAGTAAACATTGAAATCAATTCAGTAACGGACAATCCGATTATCTTTAAAGAAGATCAGATGGGAATTTCCGGCGGAAACTTCCATGGACAGCCGATGGCTCTCAGTTTTGACTTCCTGGGGATTGGTGTGTCAGAGCTGGCCAATGTTTCAGAGAGAAGGATCGAGCGTCTTGTAAATCCTGCTTACAGCAATCTGCCTGCTTTCCTTACACCTCACGGCGGAGTCTGCTCCGGATTTATGATCGTCCAGTATTCTGCGGCGGCTCTGGTATCTGAAAATAAGGTGCTGGCTCATCCGGCTTCTGTAGACAGCATTCCGTCTTCTGCAGGACAGGAAGATCATGTATCAATGGGTACTATCGCGGCCAGAAAAGCCGGAGAGATCGCCGGAAATGTAAGAAGAGTGCTGGCTATGGAATTAATGGTTGCCTGCCAGGGAATCGATATGAGAGGAAATAAGGGACTTGGCAAAGGAACCCAGGCTGCCTATGATCTGGTGCGGAGTAAAGTGGCTACTCTTGATGAAGACAGAGAACTGTATGGAGACATTAATTACTGTGAACAGATTATTGCAGACGGCTCTCTGGTAAGAGCGGTAGAAGAAGCTATTGGCGGGGAAATTGAAACAAAGTAAAGAAGGTGTGATGATGAAGCCGTCTCTGTAAAGGGGACCGTGTTGACAGAGACGGCTGTACAGAAAAGAGGGAGGTATTTGTATGTCAAATTTACTTAATCCTGTAATTGTGGCAGTTATACTATTGTGTGTGCTTTGTCTGTTAAAAGTAAACGTATTGCTGTCTATGCTGGTTTCTCTGTTTGTAGCCGGCCTGATCGGAGGACTTCCTGTTGTGGCCGATGAGGGTGTGAGCATTATGAATTCTGTTACCAGCGGTTTTACCAGTAATGCAGAAACGGCTTTAGCCTATGTGCTGCTCGGAACCCTGGCATCCTGTATGGCTTATACAGGGATCACAGAAATCTTATCTAAAAAAATAGCAAAAGTAGTAGGGGGGAATAAGTGGATCCTTCTTCTGATCCTGCTGGTGATCGCTTGTGCGTCCCAGAATATTGTCCCTATCCATATCGCCTACATACCGATCCTGGTACCGCCTCTTCTTGCTATGATGAACAAGATGAAGCTGGACAGACGTGCGGTGGCTTGTACCATTGCCTTTGGACATAAAGCTCCCTATATAGGAATCCCTATGGGCTTTGGTCTGATCTTTATGACGATTATCCGTGACAATATCAACGACAATGTAGACCCATCCTGGGGATGGAACATTACAATCGGCCAGATCACATCTGTGAACTGGATCCTTTCTGTATCAATGATGATAGGTCTTGCCATTGCTGTTTTTATTACTTACAGAAAACCCAGAGAATACAAAGATATTCCTCTGGAGGGCGTACATGAACTGGAAGATCTGCATCTGAAATATGAGCACTGGGTAACTCTGGCGGCTCTGGTGGTAGTAGTGGCTCTCCAGATCTGGCTTAGCTCTCTTCCTGTAGCTGCTCTTGGAGGCCTGCTGGTTATGTTCATCTTCCGTGCGGTTAAACCTAAGGACATTGACGATCAGTTCCAGGGGGGCATAAAGCTGATGGGCTTTATTGCATTTGTTATGCTGGTAGCAGGCGGATTTGCAGCGGTTCTTCAGAATACAGGAGCCGTAGATGCTCTGGTAGAGAGCGCTATCTCCTTAATGGGAGGAAATAAGTGGATCGCGGCAACCATTATTACTTTCATCGGTCTGCTGGTTACTATGGGTATCGGAACTTCCTTTGGAACGGTGCCTGTACTTGCAGTACTGTATGTACCCCTTTGTTATCAGATGGGATTTTCTCCGGCAGCGACTATCGTTCTGATGTCTGCGGCAGCAGCTCTGGGTGACGCGGGTTCACCTGCTTCTGATACTACCTTAGGTCCTACATCGGGTCTGAATGCTGACGGACAGCATGATCATATCTGGGATACCTGTGTGCCTACATTCCTGCATTTTAATATTCCGCTGATGATCGCAGCCATTATTGCGGCACAGATTTTATAATTCCCAGATGAACAGAAATTAATACTTTGACAGCTTATTAAAAGGAGATGCTGCACTAAATGAAAAATTAGTGCAGCATCTCCTTTCAGATTAAGGTCTTAAATTAATATTTTAATGACCGGAGGTTGCTTTCAGACCGATGATCCCGATAAGCAGAAAAGCTGCAAACATAAGACGCATCGGAGAAGCTGATTCTTTAAAAAGAACAATGCCGATAATTACAGCGCCTAAAGCTCCGATGCCGGTCCAGATAGCATAAGAGGTTCCCAGGGGAAGACTTTTGGTTGCCTGTGCCAGAAAGACAAAGCTGAAGACCAGACCGATCAGCGTCAGAACAGAGAAACGCATAACCGTAAAGCCATGAGACAATTTCAGGCAAGTGGACCAAAAAACTTCAAGCAGTCCCGCGATCAATAAAAATATCCATGCCATAATGAATTTCCTCCTTAAAATAAAAAATGCATTTACGATGTATCTTCAACGGCCTATCGATACATACATAAATGCAATTTACTTACTCGGCAGCAAGTAAACTTATATCATAATAGCATATTTTAGAAAAAAATCAAGAAAAAACAATGTCCGTTTAAAAAAACAAAACTATACAAAAATACTCTGGAAACTTACAGAGAAATGTGATAGACTGAGTATAGCTTTGAAAAAAGTTGAAATAATGAAGTTTATAGGAGGTACTGAATGATGCAGAAATATGTATGTGAACCATGCGGATATGTATATGATCCTGAAGTGGGAGATCCGGATAACGGAATCGCACCGGGAACAGCATTCGAGGACCTGCCGGATGACTGGGTCTGCCCAATCTGCGGCGTAGGCAAAGATGAGTTTGTTCCGGAAGACTGATCATTATAAGAGGAGATTATTCAAATAGTCTTATCCTGAACGAAAAGTCCTGCAGAATTTTCTGCAGGGCTTTTTCGCGTTTTTACATAAAATTACCCATCTAAAAGAACTCCGCCGGTCAAAGAATGGAGATAATCAATATTGTCGTAACTTTTTACGATCTCCTGAAATTTCAGGATCGGAGGAGAAAGAAATTTGTCTTTATGATAGACGAAACTGAACTGCCGGTTCCATTCGTGGCTGGAGCTGGTAAAAACGCAGACTTTTTTGTCTCTCAGATCCCTCTCCAGAAGACGCAGAGAAATTACTGCCAGGCAGCCGTTGATCTTTACGGCGTTGAGAATGGCGTCTGGAGTAGTTTCTTCAAAGGCAGTCCGGATATGAAGGCGATGCCGGCGGATAAAGGATTCGAAAAGTTCTCTTGTGCCGCTTCCTGCTTCCCGCATGACGAAACACTGATCATTTAATTCTGTTACTGCTACAGATGATTTCCTGGCAAAAGGATGATCTGTACTGCAGGCAAGGACCAGGATATCCCGGATCATGGGGATGGAGATAAGATCAGGACTTTTGATCTGTCCTTCTACCACTGCAACGTCTAAATCCGTATTCAGCAGCTTCTGCTCAATGATCCTGGTATTATTCACATAAGAATATAGTTCCAGATCAGGACAGGCATTTTTCAGATCCCGGACCATATAGGATAAGATGCTGCTTCCCAGAGTGATGGTACCCCCGATGCGGAGACGCTGGATACGGCTTTCCTGGACCATATTTTCTTCTATAAGATCGAACTGAGCGACTACAGGTCTGGCATAACTGTACAGACGTTTTCCTGCCTCTGTGATAAACAGTTTTTTGGAAAGCCGTTCGAAAAGAAGCGTTTGGTAATGTTCTTCCAGTTCCCGGACAGCCTGGCTTACAGAGGGCTGGGTGATATAGAGCTTTTCAGCGGCTGCGCTCATTTTTCCAGTATCGGCTACCGCGATAAATATCTTCAGATGGCGTATGGTCATAATTTCTCCTTTGAATATTCCGAATTTGATCCTGTTATAAGAATTACCTATGAATTATATAAAATTATATTTCTTTCCTTATGCTATTGCAAGTGGTACAATAGAAATAGTTAAGGTTAGTATAGCAAAAGAAAGGAAGCATTATCATGAAAGTTCTTATTATCGGCGGCGTGGCAGCTGGTACAAAAGTTGCCGCAAAATTAAAAAGAGAAGATAGGGGAACGGAAGTTCTGATCCTTACGAAAAGCGAGGATATTTCTTATGCAGGATGCGGACTTCCTTATTATGTAGGGGATGTGATCCACGAGAGGAGCCAGCTGATCGTAAATACTCCGGAAGCTTTTGCAAAGCTTACCGGCGCTGAGGTGAAAACCGGCACAGAGGTCACGGCTCTTGACAGAGAAGGGAAAAAGGTAACAGCCAAAGACGTTAAAACAGGAGAAACAGCAGAATACGCTTATGACAAGCTGGTCATTGCAACAGGAGCTTCTCCCATTGCCCCTCCTATTGAAGGAAAGGATCTGAAGAATATTTTCTTTATGCGTACCCCTCAGGATGCGGAAGATCTGAGAAAAGCTGTGGAAGCCGGCGGGATCAAACGGGCAGTGATCGCCGGAGGCGGATTTATCGGTCTGGAAGTCGCAGAAAATCTTATGAGCAGAGGAATCCGTACTACCGTCATCGATATGGCGCCTCATATTATGCCGGGATTTGATCCGGAAATGGCGGAATATGTGGAGGACTATCTGGCTGACAACGGCATTATGGCTATGACAAATACAAAGCTGGAAGGAGTGGAAGGCACAGAGTCTGTGGAAAAGGTAAAGACTTCCCGCAGAGCTATTAAGGCAGACGCTCTTATCATGTCTCTGGGAATCCGCGCCAACACAGCATTTCTGGAGGGAACAGGACTGGAAATGGCGCCGAATCATACAATCCTTGTAGATGACCATCTGAGGACCAATGATCCGGATATCTATGCTCTAGGAGACTGTGCCATGGTTACGAACCGTATGACCGGAAAGAGAGCCTGGTCTCCTATGGGATCTTCCGCAAATATTGAAGGCAGGATTGCCGCCCAGAATCTGGCGGGAGCAGATCTGTCTTATCCCGGAGTCCTGGGAACAGGAGTCGTAAAACTCCCCGGACTCAATGCCGGCCGGACAGGACTTAATGAAGAAGCTGCCAGGGCGGAAGGACATGATGTGATCACAGTGATCACAGTAGTAGATGATAAGGCCCATTACTATCCCGGAGCAGGGAATTTTATCGTGAAGATGATCGCAGATAAGACTACAGGAGAATTCCTGGGGATCCAGGTGCTGGGGAAAGGCGCTGTGGACAAGATGGTGGACATCGGGGTAGTGGCTCTGAGCATGAAGGCTACTGTGTATCAGCTGAGAGATCTGGATTTTGCCTATGCGCCGCCATTCTCTACCGCCATCCACCCCTTTGACCATACTATCAACGTGTTGATCAATAAGATGGAGGGCAAGCTGGATTCCTTTACTCCGGCAGAGTTTCAGGAAGGTAAGGCAGCAGGATACACCATTCTGGATGCAGGTATGGCGCCTGCTATCGAAGGGGCGGAATTTATCAATCCTGCGGAGGTGGAAGGAGAGCTTCCCGGACATGACAGAGAGGAAAAACTCCTTCTGGTATGTACCAAAGGAAAACGGGCTTATCTCCTTCAGAACCGTCTGAAATATTATGGCTATACTAACACCAAAGTGCTGGAAGGAGGAACCACTTTTAACGGCACAGAACTCTCCACGGAAGAGTAGAGTACTGATATAATCCAAAAAAGAATACAGGAGGAAAATTTTTTATGGCGACACTTACCGTAAGCAAAGAAGATGAAAAGAGAGTAAAGGCCCTGGGCTTTCTCAGTAACAAAGGAACGGATAATTTTTCCGGAAGGATCGTGACCAGAAACGGAAAGATCACTGCCGACCAGCAGATCGCCATCGGCGAAGCGGCAAAGAAATTCGGAAATGGAAATGTTACATATACTACACGTCTTACTGTAGAGGTTCAGGGGATCCCTTATGAGAAGATCGATGAATTCCGTGCATTTATCCAGGAGGCGGGACTGGATACAGGAGGAACAGGCTCCAAAGTCCGCCCTGTAGTTTCCTGTAAGGGAACCACCTGCCAGTACGGTCTGATCGACACATTTGCCCTTTCTGAGGAGATCCACGAGAAGTTTTATGTAGGATACCATGGGGTAAAGCTTCCCCACAAATTTAAAATTGCTGTGGGAGGATGTCCCAATAACTGTGTAAAGCCTAATCTGAACGACCTGGGAATTATCGGCCAGATGATTCCTAACTATGACGAAGACCTCTGTAACGGCTGTAAAAAATGCGGCGTGGTCAAAGCCTGTCCGGTAGGTGCTGTGTCAGTTGTAGACGGTCTTATGGAAATCGACAAAGACAAATGTATCAACTGCGGAAGATGTATCGGAAGCTGCCACTTTGACGCTATTGAAGACGGAACCAACGGATACAAGGTTTACATCGGAGGAAGATGGGGCAAGAAGATCGCTATGGGCAGGACTCTGAATAAGATCTTTACTTCCAAAGAAGAGATCATTAAGCTGGTGGAAAAAGCTATCCTTCTTTATAGAGAACAGGGAAAGACAGGAGAGCGTTTTGCAGAGACAGTTGAGAGACTGGGATTTGAGAATGTAGAGGCACAGCTCCTTTCAGATGATATTCTGGAGAGAAAGCAGGAAATCCTGGAAGCAAAACTCCATGAGACAGGAGGAGCTACCTGTTAAGGAAATCCTGAGCTCCCGTTGACAAATTCCATATAGATTGCTATGATAGAGCAAAGTGAAGGAAGAGGGTATCTTATGAGAAAAGAGGCCCTCTTTTCCTATGGAAAATTGAGAAAACAGGAGGCAAAAGTATGAAATTTACAAAAATGCATGGTATCGGCAATGATTATGTTTATGTAAACTGTTTTACGGAAAAGATAGAAAACCCATCAGAAGTATCTAAAAGAATCAGTGACCGTCATTTTGGCATTGGCTCTGACGGTCTGATCCTGATCAAACCTTCCGAGAAGGCAGATTTTGAGATGGAAATGTACAATGCAGACGGAAGCCAGGGCGCTATGTGCGGCAACGGGATCCGCTGTGTGGCAAAGTATGTTTACGATTACGGTCTTACTGACAAGACCAGTATCTCTGTGGATACGAAAAGCGGTGTGAAATACCTGGAGCTGACAGTCAAGGACGGCAAGGTGAAAGAAGTCCGGGTAAATATGGGCTCGCCGATCCTGGATACAGAGAAAATTCCTATGATCTATTCTAAAAGTCCGGTGATCAGCCAGCCTCTGAATGTAAATCAGGAGATCTATGAGGTAACGGCGGTTTCTATGGGAAATCCTCACGCAGTTGTCTATATGGATGATGTCAAGAATCTGAAGATTGAGGAGATAGGCCCATGGTTTGAAAAATCTAAAGCTTTTCCGGAAAGCGTTAATACCGAATTCGTCCGTGTGATTGACAGGCACACAGTAGAAATGAGAGTATGGGAGAGAGGCAGCGGAGAAACTCTGGCCTGCGGTACAGGAGCCTGTGCGGTAACGGTAGCCAGTGTCCTTAACGGCTATACAGATGAAGAGATAACCGTTCATCTCTTAGGCGGAGATCTGAAGATATTCTGGGACAGAAAGGAGAACCTGGTATATATGACAGGTCCTGCAGAGGTAGTTTTTGACGGGGAAATCCAACTGTAGGAAATATCAGGAAACAAAAGATGACATTTATAAAAAAGAAGATGAGAATGGAAGATAGGAGATTTTACCGGGATGTTCTGCGATTAGTCATGCCCATGGCTGTGCAGAATCTGATAAATGTAGGAGTCACCTCTACAGATGTTATCATGCTGGGAAGGGTCAGTGAAACAGCCCTTTCCGGAGTTTCCCTGGCAAATCAGGTTTATTTTATCCTGAATCTGCTGTATTTCGGCCTGACATCCGGGGCCTGTGTGCTTACTGCTCAGTACTGGGGAAAGAAGGATACCCGGACCATCGAAAAAGTCATGGGAATATCTTTCCGGATTTCAATTGCAGCAGGCATAATCTTTGGGGCTGGAGCAATTTTGATCCCTCAGTATCTGATGCTGATCTTTACTTCTGATCAGGCGGTTATAGCAGAAGGCGTGTCCTATCTGCGGATTGTAGGATTTTCCTACGTTTTGTCTGCTTTTACCAATGTTTATTTGAATATTATCAGAAGTATTGAGCGGGTAGTGATTGCTACAGTGGTTTACGGAGTTTCTCTTTGTGCAAATATCGTATTTAACTCGATTTTTATCTTTGGACTTCTGGGAGCTCCTGCTATGGGAGCGGCAGGGGCGGCTCTGGGAACCTTGCTTTCCAGAGCGATTGAGGTTATCATAGTAGTGTACTATGCTCAGAAAAAGAATGATGTGGTAAAGATCCATATAAAGGATTTCTTTGTGAAAGATAAAGCACTGGGGAAAGACTTCTTTACTTATGCCTTTCCTGTGCTCCTCAATGAGTTCGCCTGGGGAGCGGGAATGGCGGCAATCTCTGCCATTGTAGGTCATCTGGGCAGCGCCGCCGTAGCAGCGCACTCTGTGGCGCAGGTATGCAGGCAGCTTTCTATGGTCATTGGATTCGGGATCTCCAGCGCTACGGCTATTATGATCGGCAAAGCCATCGGAGAAAAGAAAGAAGAATTGGCCAGGGAGTATGGAAGACGTTTTGTAAAGCTGTCCATTATCTGCGGGATCGGAGGCGCAGTTGTGATCCTGGCGATTTCCCCTTTGCTGCCTCTGTTTTTGAAGCTGACCCCTTTGGCCAAAAGCTATCTTACCGCTATGATGCTGATCATGTCTTACTATGTGATCGGACAGTCTTTTAACAGCACGATTGTAGTAGGGGTGCTACGGGCAGGAGGAGATACCAGATTCGGCCTTTTTCTGGATGTAGGGGTTATGTGGCTTTGTTCCATTGCGGGAGCAGCGATAGGAGCCTTTGTGATAGGAATCCCTATGCCTTGGGTCTATATTCTCCTGTGCAGTGATGAAGTGATCAAGATACCTTTTTCCCTCTGGAGATATAAGAGCTATCGCTGGCTGCGGAATGTAACCAGATAAAAGGACACAAAAGATTGGAGATGTTGGCTGGATGAAGTTAAACGAGACACCCATTGAGAAAGATTTCCGGGTGGCAGATGTCCGGGAAGAGGAAAAGATCCTCCGCCGTCTGGAAGCCCTTGGGATCCTGGAAGGAACCAGAGTCCGGGTGCTGAACCGGAAGAGAAACGGAGCGACTATTATTAAGGTACGGGGCAGCCGGTGGGCCCTTGGAAATGATATTGCCCAGGGAATAGAAGTGGAGGAACTGACTGATGAAAAGTGAGATACGAGTAGGATTTGCAGGGAATCCCAACTGCGGCAAGACCACACTTTTTAACGCTTATACAGGGGCAAATTTAAAGGTGGCAAACTGGCCGGGAGTCACAGTAGAAAAAAAAGAAGGGGAGACAGAATATAAGGGCAGGAAGATGCGGCTCATTGACCTTCCGGGGATTTACAGTCTGACTTCTTACTCTATGGAGGAAAAAGTTTCCAGAAAAGTGATCTTAGGAGATGAAGTGGATATTATCGTAGATGTGGTAGACGCTTCAGCTCTGGAGAGAAATCTCTATCTCACCCTTCAGCTTCTTGAATTGGGAAAACCTGTAGTGGTTGCATTAAATATGATGGATATTGTAGAAGAACGGGGAATGGAGATCGACCTGCACCGGCTTCCTGAATTGCTGGGAAATATTCCTGTGGTGCCGGTATCAGCCAGGAAACGTACCGGATTGGATGTGCTTCTCCATGCGGTAGAGCATCATTATGAAGAGCAGACGGCAGATTCTGTAGTGGAATATTCTCCGGAAATCGAGGAAAAGATCCGGGAGATCAGCAGCCGGATACAAAAACAATATCCTGACAGCAAAAACCTCCGCTGGCACAGTATTAAAATCCTGGAAAATGATGAACAGATCATCGAGGAACAGCCGGTGGATATTTCCGACATTGCTGATAAAAATTATGAAAAGCAGATCATCAATGAAAAATACAATTACATAGAAGAAATCATCGAAGAATGTGTATTTTATAAAGGAAACCGTCAGTCTATGACTGAAAAGGCAGACAGGATCCTGACCCACCCTGTTGCGGGAGTTCCTGTATTCTTATGCATCATGGCTCTGGTATTCTTTCTGACCTTTACTGTGGGAGATGTTGTCAAAGGATGGTTTGAGATCGGCCTCGACTGGGCTTTTGAGGCCGCAAGAACGGCTCTTACAGCTTTAGGAGCTTCCGGATGGGTCTGTTCACTGGTAGTAGACGGTATTATGTCCGGAGTCGGAGGAATCCTGACATTCCTGCCTAATATTTTTATCCTGTTTCTGGCTTTGGCTTTTCTGGAGGACAGCGGATACATGGCCAGAGTAGCCTATGTTATGGATGGAATCATGGGGAAAGTAGGTCTATCCGGCAAAGCATTCCTGCCTATGGTGCTGGGATTTGGGTGTACTGTGCCGGCGGTAATGGCATCCAGAACCCTGGAGAATGAAGAAGACAGGAAGAAGACTATCCTGCTTACGCCTTTTATGTCCTGTTCTGCAAGACTTCCCATCTATGTATTGTTTGCCAGTGTGTTTTTTGGAAAATACGCTATGATCGTAGCGTTCTCTCTTTATGCTCTGGGACTGATCGTGGCCATTCTTCTGGCTCTGATCATAGGGAAGGTCTGGAAGACAGATACAAAGGTTCCTCTGCTTATTGAGCTGCCGGATTATAAGGTCCCAAATCCCAGGACCATCCGGATCTATGTGTGGGAGAAAGTAAAGGATTACCTGACAAAGGCAGGAACTACGATTTTTGTGGCTTCCATTGTGATCTGGTTTATCCTGAACTACAATTTCCAGGGAATGACCAGCGATGTGACCAACAGTTTCGGCGCTATGATCGGAAAAGTTCTGGCTCCGGTACTGGTTCCGGCAGGGCTGGGAGCATGGCAGATCGTGGTGGCCTTGATTTCAGGACTTTCTGCGAAAGAGGTGGTAATTTCCAGCTTCTCTGTTCTTTACGGAGTCAACAATATCAGTTCACCGGAAGGAATGGCTACGCTTTCACAGGCTTTAGGAACCATTAACTTCGGTCCTTTAAACGCATATGCCCTGATGGTATTCTGCCTGCTGTATACCCCCTGTGTGGCCACTTTGGCTACGATCCGAAAGGAGACCCATTCTACATCCTGGACATTAAAAATGGTGGTATTCCAACTTGTCCTGGCTTATGCGGCGGCAGTACTGGTATTCCAGGCAGGAAGACTTCTGGGACTGTAAAATTTTTGACAATTTAACAAAGGAGCTGTCGCATTAAATATTTTCGATTTTGATTAATGCGGCAGCTCCATTTTAAAATAGCAAAAGGAGAAATAAATGAAGATTCTTCTTGGGGCGGTAAACGCCAAATACATTCATACAAACCTGGCAGTGCACAGTCTCCTGGCCTGCTGCAGGGAATTTTCTCAGGACATTTCCCTGAAAGAATATACGATCAATCAGGAAAAAGATCAGATTTTGAAGGATATTTATTACAGAGCCCCTGAGGTCCTGTGCTTTTCCTGCTATATCTGGAATATTTCTTATGTGAAGGATCTGATCAGAGATCTGCATAAGATCCTGCCGGATACGGTCATATGGGCGGGAGGGCCTGAGGTGTCCTATGATCCGGAAAACTTTCTAAAAGAGATGCCCCAGGTCTTTGGAGTTATGCTGGGAGAAGGGGAGGAAACTTTTCAGAAACTGGCAAAGCATTATATAGATGAAGGACAAGAGAAAGAAGAGACTCTGTCCGGGATCCCGGGAGTCTGTTTCAGGACAGAAAAAGGAATAGTAAACACCGGTTTTCCTGAAGTAATGGATATGGATCAGCTGGTGTTTCCTTATGAAGATCTTTCCCGGTATGCCCACAAAATCCTTTATTATGAAAGCAGCAGGGGCTGTCCTTTTTCCTGCAGCTACTGTCTTTCTTCAGTGGATAAAAAGCTGCGGTTTAAAAGCCTGGATCTGGTAAAGAAGGAACTGGGGATTTTTCTGAAGGAGAAAGTGCCCCAGGTAAAATTCGTAGACAGAACCTTTAATTGCCGGGAATCTCATGCTTTAGAAATCTGGCAGTATATCAAAGATCATGACAACGGTGTGACAAATTTTCATTTTGAGATCGGCGCGGATCTTCTTACAGAGAAGGAGATCGGGCTGATCAGGACCATGCGCCCCGGGCTGATCCAGCTGGAAATCGGAGTCCAGTCCACCAATGAAAAAACCCTGAAAGAAATCCGAAGATATGCGCCCTTTGAAAAGATCAGGGCAAATGTTCAGGCAGTCCGCAAAGGAGGAAATATCCACCAGCATCTGGATCTGATCGCCGGCCTTCCCTGGGAAGATTACGAAAGTTTTTCCAGATCTTTTAACGATGTTTACAGTCTTTATCCCCAGCAGCTCCAACTTGGATTTTTAAAGGTGCTGAAGGGTTCCTATATGCATGAAAAGGCTGGAGATTACGGCTGCCTTTATAAAGAAAGAGAACCGTATGAAGTCCTGGAAACCCGGTGGCTTTCCTATGAGGATATCATCCGCCTGAAAAGTGTGGAAGAGATGACAGAGATCTACTATAACAGCGGACAGTTTGCTCATACTATCCGGGCGGTGGAAAAGGAATTTTCAGATCCTTTTTCTTTTTATGAAGATTTAGGAAACTTTTATGAGAAAAAGGGGTATGATACCTTGTCCCATTCCAGAATCCGCAGATATGAGATCCTTCTGGAATTTTTAGAAGAAAAGAAAGTGGCTTCTCTGGATTTTTACCGGCAGCTGATGATCTATGATCTATATGCAAGAGAAAATATGAAGACCAGGCCTTCCTGGGCGCCGGAAAGAGAGAGCTGGAAAGAAAAAGTCAGGGACTTTTATGAAAGAGAAAAGGAAAGTCCCTGTTATCTGCAGGGATATCAGGCATATAGTTCCAGACAGACAGAAAAAATGACCCATCTTGAAGTTTTTACCTGGAATGTAATAGAAGGAAAATCAGAAAAAGGAATTTATCCGGTGGTCTTTGATTACCAGAAGAGAAGTCCGCTGACTAACGATGCTCTGGCGGTGCCGGTGGAACTTGCAGATTTTCAAAAGACAGATGTAAGGGAGAGCATGGAAGAGAGCCGGAAAAATACAGAGAGAGGTTGAAAGATGGCAGAAAAAAGGACAAAGGAGATACTGGCGAAATTAGATCAGGTCTATACCAGAGAATACAAATGCTATTTGAACTATAATACGCCGGGGCAGCTTCTGATCGCTACTATGCTCAGTGCACAGTGCACAGACGCCAGAGTAAACATTGTTACAAAAGATCTGTTTCAGAAATATCCGGATATGGAAGCTTTTGCAGGAGCGGATCTGGAGGAACTGGAGCAGGATATTAAACCTACGGGATTTTATCATAATAAAGCGAAGAACATTATAGGATGTGCAAAAAAAATCTGTGAAGAATATAACGGAAAGGTGCCGGATCGCCTGGAAGATCTGGTAAGCCTGCCGGGAGTAGGGAGAAAGACGGCTAATGTGATCCGGGGAAATATTTTTCATGAGCCCAGTGTGGTGGTGGATACCCATGTAAAGCGAATCTCCAGAAGACTGGGGCTGACCAGCGAAACAGATCCGGAAAAGATAGAGATGGACCTGATGAAAGTACTGCCGGAGGATCATTGGATACTCTATAATATCCAGATCATTACATTCGGGCGGCAGATCTGCTTTGCAAGATCCCCTAAATGTCAGGAATGCTTTCTCACAGACTATTGCCTGGAATATAAAGAAAAGCAAAGGAAAAGCGGGAAAAAATTATGAGAGAATATGTATCTCTGGACCTGGAGACCACAGGCCTGGAGCCGAAAAATGACAGGATCATTGAAATCGGAGCGGTAAAGATAAAAGACGGGAGAGTGCAGGAGACTTACAGCCTTCTGGTAGATCCTCAGATGAAGATTCCGGAACGGATCACAGAACTTACCGGGATCAGCAACGATATGGTAGCAGGAAAGCCATTTGCAGAAGAGGCAGTCAGCGGGCTGCTGGAGTTCTGCGGAGAACTTCCTCTTCTGGGGCATAATCTGAGGTTCGACTATGGTTTTGTAAAACATAGTGCGGTAAATATGGGACTGGTATTTGAAAAAAGAGGAATGGACACCTTAAAGATCGCCAGAGCAGTTCTGCCGGATCTGGAAAGCAGGAGTCTTCAGAGCCTGAGGCAGTATTATCATATCCCTCAGGAGGAAGCCCACAGGGCTCTGGAAGACGCACTGACTACTTTTCATCTTTACGAGAAGCTTCGGGAAGAGTTTGAGGAAGATCATCCGGAACTGTTTGCTCCCAAAGAACTGATCTATAAGGTAAAGCGCCAGGGACCGGCTACTCCGGCGCAAAAACGCTACTTGCAGGATTTGGTAAAATATCATAGAATAAATCTTGATGTAAAACTGGAAAGTCTCACAAAAAATGAGGCTTCCCGGCTGATCGACAGGATTTTGGGGACCTATGGAAGGATTGTGAGGTAGATATTATGAGAAACAGGAAAGACTCCAAAAAGCAGCGGATCTTTGCGGCTGTATTGGCGATCATTATTGTACTGGCTATGATCGTACCTCTGGCTGCATATGCATTATAGAAGCAATCAAAAGGAATTTGTCATCCTTTGATCGGAGGTTTGAAAGATGAAGATTGGAAAATTACCGGAACCTATGCTGATACGTTCCGTTTTAAAAGAGGTAGAACACAGACGAGATGAGGTTCTTGTAGGCCCTGCAGTAGGGCAGGACTGCGCTGTAGTAGAATTGGCGGAGGGGGAAGTTTTCGTCCTTTCTTCAGATCCTATTACAGGTACTACGAAAGATATCGGCAGACACAGCGTTCATGTGACAGCAAATGACCTGGCGGCTTCTGGAGCAGATCCTTTGGGGATCATGCTGACGATTCTTCTTACTCCGGATACTCAGGAGAGAGAATTGAAGGAAATGATGCGGGGAGTGGAAAGCGCCTGCAAAGAATTGAATATGGAAGTTATGGGAGGACATACAGAGATCACTCAGGTAGTCAAGCAGCCTCTCATTTCTCTTACTGGAGTAGGAAAAATGAAGAAGAAAAATATCCTTACCACAGCTTCTGTGAAGCCGGGGCAGGATATTTTGATCACTAAATGGATTGGTCTGGAAGGAACTTCTGTGGCTGCAAAAGAAAAGGAAGAGGAGCTTCTGAAAAAGTTTGCACCTTCTTTTGTAGAAACGGCCAAGAATTTTGACCAGTACCTGTCTGTAGTGCCGGAGGCTAAGATTGCCAGAGAGTGGAGTATTTCTGCTATGCATGACATTACTGAAGGAGGAGTTTTCGGCGCGCTCTGGGAGATGGGAAGCGGCTCAGGAGTAGGACTGGATATTGATCTGAAGAAGATCCCCATCCGCCAGGAGACGGTAGAGGTATGCGAGGCTCTGGGACTGAACCCTTATATCCTTATGTCCAGCGGATCGATGATGATCGCGGCGGATGACGGATACGGCCTGGCAGAAAAACTGAAACAGTCGGGAATTCCCGCTTCGGTAGTTGGAAAAGCTACTGAAGGAAAAGACAGGATCCTGAGAAACGGAGAGGATACCAGATATCTGGATAAACCTCAGAGTGACGAATTGTATAAAATCTATCAGTGACAGAGGAAAAAGAAATGGCAAAGCTGAATATTGTACTTTATGAGCCGGAAATCCCTTCCAATACAGGGAATATCGGCAGAACCTGCGTGGCTACAGGAACCAGACTCCATCTTATCGAGCCTTTGGGATTTAAGCTGAATGAAAAGGCAATCAAAAGGGCTGGAATGGACTACTGGAAAGATCTGGATGTGACTACCTATCTGAATTACCAGGATTTTCTTGAGAAAAACCCTGGGGCAAAGATCTATATGGCTACCACCAAAGCCCCTCAGGTCTATACGGAGGTTCATTATGAGGAAGACTGTTATATCATGTTCGGAAAAGAAAGCGCCGGGATACCGGAGGAAATCCTGCTGGAGAACCAGAAAACGGCAATACGGATTCCTATGATCGGAGATATCCGGTCTCTGAACCTCAGCAATTCTGTGGCTATTGTCCTTTATGAGGCACTGCGGCAGAATCATTTTGACCATATGCAGTTAGAAGGACATCTGACCAAATATCAGTGGAAATAAAAAGGCCCGCTGTACTAATGAAAATTGAGAAAATTTATATGTTTTATTGCTCAGTCTGCGCTGCTTTGAGCCT
>DWUX01000115.1 GCA_019120545.1 Candidatus Blautia stercoripullorum
TTCGGGACGCAGAGGTCGCGTGTTCGAATCACGTCGCTTCGATGATCCTTAAATACCGGAAGATCCGCAGAAAGATCTTCCGGTATTTTTGTCTGCAAAATTTATGATCTGGTATTTCGTATTTATATTATAAATCTATCTCTCCCACCCTATATCAGTCAGGCGTATAGCCTACTTTATAATAGTTGGCTAATGCAAATATCTATCAGTAGTTTAATATGGATTTACAGTTGTGATGGCTATATAATAAATCCATAATACTTAAACAGGAGAAATCTTATGAAGAAAAAATTAAGCTCTTTTGAAAGACAATTAATGTTGGATGAAATTTTATTCTACAGTATCTGCGGTGAAGAAGACCGCAGAAAAATTCTGGACCAGCAGCTTATGACTTTCCAGGACTTCCGCCGGCTGTCCCTGATCACCGATTATCTGGAGCTGGATCATCTCCATAAATTCATCTGGGATCTCCATAGTCATAAATTCATGGATGAAATGGATAAGCTCTATCAAAAATGCAAAGATGAAAAAGATGATCTGCCGGAAATGGTTCTTGAAACCGGACAGTGGCTGGATGATTTCTGGAAACAGGCGCCTAATACTACAGTCTCCTATCTGCTTCGGGAAATCTTTTCAGATGGTTTAAAAAGCAAAAAAAAGAAAAGCAATATAACCAGCTACCCGTCTTCAAATACAGGAAAATCTATGCTATAATGAAGGCCACTGTAATTTGGTCAACTTAAAAAACATCAATAATTTCAGAAAGGATATCTTTATGAATATACAGCTTCCCCAGGCCTTTTTATCCAGGATGGAAAAGATGCTGGGAGATGAATTTCCGGATTTTCTGGAAAGCTATCAGGCTCCGCGCCAGTTTGCCTTGCGGGTAAACACAGCAAAAATCACTACGGAAAAATTTTTGGAACTTTCTCCTTTTCATCTTACGCCTGTTCCCTGGATAGAAAACGGTTTTTTTTACAGCAGCCAGGACAGACCGTCCCGCCACCCTTATTATCAGGCGGGCCTATATTATCTTCAGGAGCCCAGCGCCATGACGCCGGCCAGCCGGCTCCCTGTCCATCCGGGAGATCGAGTCCTGGATCTATGTGCCGCTCCAGGAGGAAAAGCTACAGAACTTGGCAGCCGCCTGAAAGGCAAAGGACTTCTGGTAGCTAATGATATCAGTGCTTCCAGGGCAAAAGCTTTGATGCGTAATCTGGAATTATGGGGTATCACAAACGCTCTTGTAACTACAGAAACGCCCAAACATCTGTCTGAAGCTTTTCCGGAATATTTTAATAAAGTTTTGATAGACGCTCCCTGTTCCGGTGAAGGGATGTTCCGTAAAGATCCTGATGTAGCCAAAACCTGGGAGGAGTCACGGCCGGACTACTTCTGCAGACTGCAGAAAGAAATCGCCGCTCAGGGAATATCCATGCTGCAGCCGGGAGGAATGCTGCTGTATTCCACCTGTACATTTTCTCCTCAGGAAAATGAAGGAGTTGTATCTTATATTCTGGAAACCTTTCCTCAGATGGAGCTTCTGGATATTCCAGGATATGAATATTTCTCCAAAGGCCGCCCCCAATGGGGCAGCGGGGATTCCCGCCTGGAGAAATGTGTCAGGATCTTTCCCCACCATATGTCAGGAGAAGGACATTTCCTGGCTCTTTTCAAAAAAGCAGGTATTTCTTACCCTATAACCTTAAAGAATCATTCTTCCCAAATAGAGAAGTCTTGGAAAAAGCTCCTGGAAGATTTTTTTAAAGACATATCGGTACCTTTAGATTTTTCCAGGATTGAAATAAGGGGAGGGCATGTATACTGTCTCCCTGAGGCAGGGCCGGAATCTGTAAAAGGGCTCAAATTTCTCCGCTGGGGATTGTATCTGGGAGAATTGAAAAAAAATCGTTTTGAACCGGGACAGCCTCTGGCAATGGCTTTATCCGGCAATGCATATCCCAGGATACTGAATTTAGCTGCCTCTGATCCAAGAGCTGAACGATATCTAAAAGGAGAGACGCTCCTTCTTAGTGAAAGTGAAGCCGCCAAAGGCCCGGGCTGGTATCTGGTATGCATCACTGGTTATCCACTCGGATGGGGCAAAGCAACAGGAAACCTTCTAAAAAATAAATACCCTGCCGGATGGCGTCTGACATAAAAGAGGATGTCCCTCAAGCCTTATAGGACTTTTGGGACATCCCCTTTTCCTTTTCATACTTTTATTCCACAGATTCTTCAACTGGTTCTTCCGCAAGTACCTGTTCGTATTTCTCCAGAATAATATTCTGTATTCTCTCACGGGTTGCTGAATTGATGGGATGGGCAATATCTCTGTATTCCCCATCAGTGGCCTTTCGGCTTGGCATAGCAATAAACAAACCTTTTTCGCCTTCAATGACCTTAATGTCATGAACTACAAATTCTTCATCAATGGTAATGGAAACCACCGCTTTCATCTTGCCTTCTTTAGCCACTCTTCTTACTCTTACATCTGTGATGTTCATACAACCTTCCCCTTTCATCGCCGCCTTGTTCAGTCGTGCTTT
>DWUX01000116.1 GCA_019120545.1 Candidatus Blautia stercoripullorum
TGTCCAGCAGATATACCAGCTTTGTCTTGTATAAAACTTCATTGATTTAATCTAACAGTTTTGTTAGATAGCAGATTCTTATTCAAATAGCTGCTTTTAGGAAAATATAACCGTACTGTTGTATATCGTCCGACTTCTGATTCAATATCTATTCCAAGTCCCAGTTTGCTACCACCATCTTTTAACCATCGAATAGTTACATTCCAAAAACCGCCAGCCTGGTAGACCAGTTCGTACTTAGGAAAACTTACGGTGATCGAGCCTACTGAGCAACGTGTCCGTAATGCGGTTGTCTGGAGATGCAAATGTGACTGCGGAAATGAGATCCTGGTGGAGAGTAGGAAGTTAAAGCCGGGAGTGATCTACAGCTGCGGCTGTGAAAAATCCCCCTATGACGGAGTGCAAGACCTGACTGGGCTCCGGTTTGGAAAACTGACGGTTCTTGGAAAATCCGGGAAGAAAGCGAAAGACGGGAATCCTTTGTGGCTCTGTCAGTGTGACTGTGGAAATACTATTGAGACAACGAAAAGACGATTGATTACGGGGAACACTAGGAGCTGTGGATGCGGGAAAAAACCGCCTTTGAAGGATTGGGTTGGAAAACGTTTTGGGAGGCTGACCGTCCTTTCTTATGCACGAAAAGAAAATGGTTTCCATATATGGCATTGTAGATGTGACTGCGGAAAAGAAGTAGATGTCCGCCAATCCAATCTGCAGAATGGCTGGACGAGGAGCTGTGGATGCCAGCGTAGTCCACAGAAAAATCTTCACTATGCAGACGGCACTTGTCTGGAGATGCTCCGCCCGGATCTTATGTATAAGACGAATACCAGCGGTGTGCGTGGGGTTTACTACAGTCATAAAAGAAATAAATGGATCGCTCAGATTATGTTCAAACAGAAATGCTATTATCTGGGTGGTTACGACCGGATTGAAGAAGCAGCCGAAGCCCGCCACACAGCGGAAGAGAAGCTTTTCGGGGATTTCCTGAAATGGTACGAGGAGATACATCCCCGAAAAGAAAAGCAGAAAAGGCAGGATTTACAGAGAAAATCTCATAAGATTTCGCAGGAGTAAATACATAAATTAAGATATATCGAGACTCCGTCAGCTGCCCTCTATCACCCCAGAACCACCGCTGTAGATTTAAGTGCAGTGCTGTACCGATTAGCGGATGTTCTGTTCCGTCTGTAAATCTGTAATGATATAACAGATAGTTGTGCTGCTGAGAGAAAGCAGTGCGGCTTCAATCTTCTATGAGGTAATGTCTGCTTGCCGGATGTCTTCGCCTTTGGTTTAAAACAAGCAAACAGACTACTAGAAGGATGGGGAAGATTGCGGCGGCCAGCAGCCCTATTTTCAGATTGCCGCCAGCCATTTCTGAGAAACTTCCTACCATTGCCGGGCTTACTGTACCGCCGAAATCCCCTGCTAACGCCAAAAAAGCAAACATAGCGGTGCCGCCTTGTGGACACTTTTGGGAAGAAAGGCTGATTGTGCCAGGCCACATAATGCCCACGCTAAACCCGCAAAGAGCACATCCAGTCAGTCCAAGAATCGGCAAAGGGGAAAGAGAGGCCATCAGATAGCATGCCACGCACAGAAAGCCGCTCAGCAGCATAGTCTTGGACAGGTTCAGCTTCTCGCTTGTTTTTCCGTACAATATGCGGGAGATCCCCATGAAAACGGCAAATAGACAAGGACCAGCCAGATCCCCAACGGTTTTGGAAACCCCGAGAGCCGACTCTGTAAATGCAGACGCCCATTGTGCCATAGTCGCTTCGGATGCGCCGGAACAAATCATCAGCAAAATCATCATCCATAGAAGCGGCAGCCGGAGCAGCTTATGAAGGGGCAGACTCTCGCCGTCTTCTACCAGGCGTTCTATGGGACAGGTGAGAAACTGAAAGATATTTGCCAGGGGCACCAGCGCCCAGATCAGCGTGAGTATCCTCCAATTTTCGGTGCCAAACACCGCGAAAAAGAGTGTGGAGCCTAAGATCACGCCAACCGCGCCCCAACAGTAAAAAGAGTGCAGTAAACTCATCCTGCCGTCCTTGTTTTTAAAGGGGCAGGCTTCCACAATAGGGCTCACCAGCACTTCTACAAGGCCGCTGCCGATGGCGTAAAAGACCACTGCAATGAGAATTCCAAGAAAAGGCATCGGGAGTACTTCCGGGAGAAACGCCAGCAGTACAAGCCCTGCTGCTGAAACCGCCTGGGAGGTCACTACACAGATACGGTAACCGATTTTATCCGCAAACTTGGTTGCCCCAAGGTCGATCAGCAGCTGGGTCAGATAAAACACAACGGGGATCAGAGCGATCTTTTCCAACGAGATCCCATAGGTGTTTTGAAAGGTCAAAAACAGAAGGGGAGCAAAGTTGGCGGCGATGGCCTGGGTAACAAATCCCAGATAGCAGGCCGCCAGTGTTTTTTTATACTTTTGATTTTGAGTCATATCACTTACCTGCCTGAATGTTTTTCACAGTTTTTTTCCAAATGCTGAGATTTTCATACACTCGGATATTGCCGTTGCCTACCGGAGTCTGTGCCAAGATCTCAATCCTGTCCTCCGCCTGATTGATCAAGCTTTTGTTTAACCACTTAAATTCCATTATGGATCTCCTTTCAAACTCGAATTCAAGCGTATTATATAATCGAAATTTTCAAAGATAAAGACACTATAGTGTCAAATATAAGCATTATTTACCCAATTCGTGTTTTTTCCAGGTGAATACCCGTACCTTTTTAATCCTTTTTGGTTTTCCTTTTGGCCGTCTGTTTCAACTTGCTTTACTTCCGGGAACAGAATTGATATGATAACGGTAGTGACAAATCAAGATTTGATGAGGAGGAGATACTTTATGAAAAAAGTACTTATTATTTCTGGAAGTCCAAGAAAAAAAGGAAATTCTCAGAGATTATGCGAAGCATTTAAAAAAGGGGCGGAGGAACAAGGAAATTCGGTGGAACTTGTCCGGTTAGCGGAAAAGAAGATAGGCTATTGCAAGGCATGTGATTATTGTATGAAAAATAATGGTACTTGTGTGCAGAAGGATGATATGTCTGATCTTTTGGAAGCATATAAAAAAGCTGATGTTCTGGTATTGGCAACGCCTGTATATTTTTATGGCATCTGTGCGCAGATGAAAACTTTTATCGATAGAATGTATCCTATATGGCAGCATTTAGGTGAAAAAGAAGTATATTATATTGTTTCTGCAGGTTTGGGTGAAGATATAGTAAAGCGTTCTATTGGAGATTTAGACGGTTTTGTCGAGCATATAGAAAAATATGAGATAAAGGGACGTATTTATGCAACGAATATTATGGAAGCTGGAAAAGTCTGCGAAACGCCATTTTTGGATGATGCTTATCAGATGGGACGCCATATTTAAGCAGAATGGTTATTTTACATTTCAGGTTTATTTCCATGTGTTACATCACAGGTGAAAATAAATCACAGTATAAAATCAGTCAAATAACCTGCCGACTATTTCTGATAATGTTGGAGAAAAGGCTGACTGTACCTGCATCTAGTGTTTTTGCACATAAAACTTGGCAAAAACAGTTGACAAGTATACTTGGATAATATATTCTGATAATAACAAGAAAACTTGGCAATGATGAAAGAAAGGGGATTCCATGGACAGAGATGAAATATTAAGGAGGAGCAGAACAGAAAATAGAGGTCAGGATGAAATGGAACGTGAGGTTGACGCAAAGGCAGGCAGGCAGGCTGCTGCCGTCGGACTTTTAGCCTGTGGACTTCTATTTTTGACAGAGCAGCTGATAAAGGGACAGACCAACTATAGCGCGTGGATTATATACTGCGTAATCATGTGTACAATGGAGCTGTCAAGATTTTTTAGGCTCCGGAAAAAGCATGATCTGATCAATGGAACGATTATGTTAGTTTGTACGGTGATTTTTTTAGCGCTCTATGTCAGAAGGCTTGTGTGATGGCGGGGAGAACTGAGAATGGATGAAAAGTTGATCTTACGGAATCATTTAAAAGAAGCCAGGACAGAGAAAAAGATGTCCCAGGCGGCATTGGCGGAGATGGTGGGAGTGTCAAGAAACACTATAAGTTCCATTGAGACCGGGCAGTTTAATCCCACAGCTAAATTGGCCCTGATCCTGTGCATTGCCCTTGATAAAAAATTTGAGGAGTTGTTTTATTTTGAGGAATAAAAAAGGTGATCATGGGTAAATATATGATCCTTTACAGAGACGACAGAACGTTCCTCTTGCAGCAGGGAGAAACCTATACGGTCTATGATGCCGGAACAGGGGAACCCGGGGCTGTGTTCATGCTGGACAGCCCGCCCCGGGATATCATCGATTCCGACGGCAATCTGGCCATAAAGGCAGATTATGAGATTTTGTACGTGGATAATATACCTACCGGTTCGTGCTTTTACTGGATTTGCGGCTTCTGGAGTCGCCGATCCTGAGTATGATCGTGCATCCGGCCATAAGGGCAAACATGACGGCCAGAAATACCGGAAAGATATCTGTCCCCATAACGCCGGAGATAAAGCCAAAGAGTACCGGCGTAAGCATAATGCTGAGATTTGAAAAGGCCATCTCAATCCCTATAATGGATTGAGATGTTTCTTTTTTATACAGGACCGGGGTTAAATGGGTCATATTGGGAAAGACCGGGCCATTGCCAAGTCCGATGAGAAAAAGGCCCAGTACGGCCGCCGCAGTGTTATCTGTTAACAGCAAAATGAGCAGAGCCGCCAGTATGGCAGTCTGTCCCAGCATAATGATCTTCCAGTCGGAAAACTTCAGTGAAAGCAGACCGGAGAAAAAACGTCCCAGGGTCATGCCGGCAAAGTAAAATGTGATCATTGCCGCTGCCATATCTGCGGATAATCCGATTGTCTCTGATAAATATGTACTTCCCCAGATCAGACAGGTGGATTCTAAGGCGCTGATCCCCGCAAATACACCGCAGGACGCCCATATTTTTTTCCTTCTGATCATTTGTGACAGAGGTAATACCTGAATGTTTTCTTCCTCCTGCCGGGCTGTTTTGATCTTCCTCCATAAGGGAAGACTGAGAACAGACAGAGCAGCAATTACGAGCTGGATATAAAAAACAGTCCGGTAGCCGCCCCGCCAGTTCATGTTTTCTGATAATGCCAGAGACATAAGGTAAGGACTGACGGTGACGCCAATGCCATAAAAACAATGTAAAAAACTCATCTGCATTGCATTATAGTGAAGGGCCACATAATTATTCAGCGCAGTATCGATGGAACCGGCTCCGATCCCCAGGGGAACCGCGCATAGGCAAAGCCAGAGAAAGCCATGGGAACAGGAAAATCCCAATAACGCTATAGCCGTAAGTGTGGTGGAAACAGCGGTAACCTTTGCGGTCCCCAGTCTGGCAATGACTTTTGTACTGAAAAGGCTGGAGATTACAGTGCCGGTGGAAATAATTGCCGAAATAAAACTGGCATATGAAACAGGTACATGAAATTCGCCGTAAATTGCCGGCCATGCCGAACCGAGCAGAGAGTCGGGAATTCCCAGTCCGATATAGAAAATATAAATGAATACAAGTAGAATGGTTGCCATTTGACTGCCTCCGTATTTTATGATCTATACCATATGGCTGATGTTTGCTGTATGATACATTATTGTATGATATCATCAGAATGGATAGAAATCTATAGATTATCTGCTAGACTTATGGTATTATTTACCCAAATATAAAATCAGGAGAGTATAAATGGCATGGATACCATATTGCTTGATCAACAGCTTCGGGAGTCTCTGCAGTTTGCAGATCCTACTTTTCCCATAAATTATTATGTTGATGATCTCAACCGTTGGGCGGATCATCAGGTGCCCCTTCACTGGCATTTGGGATATGAATTTTTCTCTACGATTCATCAGGACATGGAGGTACAGGTAGGACATGAGCATCTTCTTCTACGAAAAGGAGAATCTATCCTGATCGGAGGAGGACAGCTGCACAGTTATCGTATGACGGAACCTGGCAAGGATTGTCTGTGCCCCAACATTGTTTTTTCAGATGAGGTGCTGGCGCCTATAACCAGTCTTGTTTTTACTAAATATTTTAGTCCTATACTTAACGACCCGACTTTGCCATATATTATTTTTTCACCGGAAATGGAATGGCAGACAATGGTCTTAGAATATTTGTTCAGCATTTATGGGCTTCTTGCTGCCTATGAAGAATCCTGGGGAAGCAGTCCTGAATGTATCAGGGTAAAGACCAAGAAGTCAGAATGTCCGGAAATTGAAGTTCATCAAAAACTTGTTTCTATATTTCAGATTCTGTACTGCCATAGAAAGAAAATTCCTCATATAAAATCCGGCGGCCGGGATCAGCAGACCCAGATACGTCTTCAGAAGATGCTGCGGTATATACAGGAACATTTTGCAGAAAATATTTCACTTGAACAGCTGTCCGGTTCTGCCGGGATAAGCAGGAGCGAAGCGGGAAGATGTTTTAAAAAGTATTACGCCCAGCCGCCTATGACTTATGTTACACTATATCGTTTAAAGTATGCCCAGGAGCTTTTAGCAAACTCTTCTTTAACGATTCATGAAATCGCCTTTCAATGCGGCTTCGGAGACAGCAGCTATTTTATTAAAGTATTCCGGAAACATTTCAATCAAACACCTTCTGAGTATCGAAATACAGATTTTTAATTATTAAAGTATGAATATTGTGTATTCCAGGCAGAAGAATTATAATAGAAATCTGAAAACGGTCCATACGAATATAAGAGGCGGTGAAAATGTGAAGCATATATTTTTGGTGGAAGATGATCTGAGCCTGATCAATGGGTTATCTTTTGCCCTGAAAAAACAAGGATATGAGCTGACGGTTGCCAGGACAGGCAGGGAAGCAGAGCAGCTGTGGGAAAAGGAGAAATATGACCTGGTTATTTTAGATGTTACCCTTCCTGACAGATCCGGATTTGACCTGTGCAGAAAGTTCCGGGAAACCTCTAAGATACCCATTATGTTTCTCACCGCAGCGGATGAAGAGACAGATATTATCATGGGGCTGGATATAGGCGGAGATGAATACATGACCAAGCCCTTTAAACTGGCAATTTTTCTATCCAGGGTCAATGCCCTTCTCCGGAGAAGTGAAAATTTCAATCAGGCTGACACCGAGCTGAACTCCAACGGGATTAAAGTCCAGCTTTTAAAAGGAGCAGTGTATAAAAACGGAGAATTACTGGATCTGACGGCCAGTGAATATAAACTTCTCTGCCTGTTTATGGAAAATCCGGACATTGTCCTTTCGCCGGAGCAGATTTTAGGCAGACTATGGGATTGTGACGAGAACTATATTGACAGCAGTACCCTGACGGTTTATATCCGCAGGCTGCGGACAAAGATCGAAGACACCCCTGCCCGGCCGGAAAAGATCGTGACAGTCCGGCGTATGGGCTATAAGTGGGATACCGGGAAATGAGGTGTGCTATGAAAATACTGGCAAATAGAAAGATTAAAAGACTATTTCTATGTGTGGCATCTGCGGATATAGGATTTGTAGCTATTGTTCTTCTCTGCATGAATTTAAAAGTGAAAAATGTTCTGGTTTATGTGATGATCGCTGCCATCTGTATGATGGCGGCTGTATTTGTTTTCTTATATCTGTATTTCCGGGAGCAGAATAAAATTATGGAAGATGCCATCAGCCGGATCCGGGACTATATCTCCGGGGATCGGGATGTGCGCCTTGAGTGCAATGAGGAGGGGGAGCTTTATCGGCTGTTCCATGAGATCAATTCCCTGGCTTCCATTTTAAATGCCCACGGGGAAAATGAGGAGCGGGCAAAAAAATTTATGAAAGATACGATTTCTGATATCTCCCATCAGTTAAAGACACCTCTTGCAGCCCTGAATATTTACAACGGCCTGCTGCAGCAGGAAGCAGAGGATGTGTCGGAGATCCAAGAATTTACTGCCTTGTCTGAAAAGGAACTGGACCGGATCGAGAACCTGGTCCAGAATCTTTTGAAGATCACCAAGCTGGATTCCGGAACGATTGTTTTTGAAAAGAAGATGGAAAATATTTCCGAAATGATGGATTACATCGAAAGACATTTTGCCTGCCAGGCACAGCAGGAGGGAAAGAAACTTTCCTTTTCCGGAGATGAGAAGGTCATGTTCTTCTGCGATCAGAGCTGGCTGACGGAAGCCATCAGCAATCTTGTAAAAAACGCCCTGGACCACACAGAAGAGGGAGACAGTATCCGGGTTGAATGGCGGGAATCCGCTTCCATACTTCAGATCCTTGTCCGTGACAGCGGCAGGGGTATCCATCCGGAAGATATGCCCCATATTTTTAAGCGTTTTTACCGCAGCCGCTTTTCGAAAGATAAGCAGGGTGTGGGACTTGGGCTGCCTTTGGCAAAGGCCATTATTGAGGCCCACAGCGGCACTATAGAGGCAGACAGCCAGCTGGGAAGGGGCACGGTCTTTACTGTTAATTTCCTGATTCCTACAAAATTGTAGGCTGGATGTTATCTTGCAGTAGGATTGGCATGTTACTCTTTCTATACAAAAACAGAAAGAGGTGAAAGAAATGGATCTATTAGAAGTAAAAAATATTTCCAAAATCTATGGGAGGGGAGAAGCCGCAGTCCATGCTTTGAAGGACGTGAGCTTTTCCGTGCCCAAAGGGGAGTTTGTGGCGGTGGTAGGTGAATCCGGCTCAGGAAAAAGTACATTGCTGAACATGATCGGAGCCCTGGATACTCCTACCTCCGGGAAAGTATATATTGACGGTCAGGACATTTTTTCCATGAAAGAGCGGAGCCTGACAGTTTTCCGCCGCCGGAATATCGGTTTTATATTTCAGAACTTTAACCTGATCCCGGAACTGACTGTGGAGCAGAATATTATTTTCCCCGTACTGCTGGATTACCAGAAGCCGAATAAAAAATATCTGGAAGAGCTGCTGGAGGTGCTGGGGCTGAAAAAACGCCGGAACCATCTGCCCAGCCAGCTGTCCGGAGGGCAGCAGCAGAGGGTGGCCATCGGAAGAGCCCTGATCACCCGCCCGGCCCTGATTTTGGCGGACGAACCTACCGGAAACCTGGATACCCAGAACACCAGCGAGGTGATCGCACTGCTGAAAGAAGCTTCCAGAATGTATGAGCAGACCATTGTTATGATCACCCATAGCAGGGGAATCTCCCAGACGGCGGACCGTATCCTTCAGGTGTCGGACGGCGTGCTGACAGATTTCGGGAGGTGCCGTGAATGAAAAGTTATTTAAGCCTGATCCCTGTTTCAGCGAAAGTACACCGCAGGCAGAACCGGATGACCCTTTTGTGTATTATTATTGCAGTGTTCCTTGTAACAGCCATTTTTTCAATGGCGCAGATGTGGACAGATTCGGAAGTAGAGGCCATGCGGAAAAAACACGGAGACTGGCATATTGTCCTGCAGAACATTCCGGAAAAGGCGGGAGATCAGATCCGGCAAAGATCTGATATTTTATATTCCTCCTGGTATGAAGATCTCAATACAAAAGGGGATGAAGGGTATTCTATCAATGGAAAAAATGCCGCTCTTTACGGAGTAGAAGAAAGCTACATGGCCCATATCTGGAAATATCCTGTGGAAGGAAATTATCCCCGGAGTGAAAAAGAAGCTGCCCTTAGCGCAGATGCAAAAGAACTTTTGGGGATCCGGATCGGAGACCAGATCGCCCTGCAGACTCCCGGCGGAAATCTGGAATATACGGTTTCCGGTTTTTATGAGGATGACAGTGAATTTAACAATATCATTGATGGCTGCTGTGTGTATATGGATCCTTCCGGATTTGGGTCCGTGACATCTATGAATCCTGTAGATGTTTCTCCTCGGTTTTATATCCGGTTCCAGAAAGAAACGGGACTTAGGAAAACCATTGGGGATCTGAAACAGGAATATAATCTTACTGATGAAAATGTGAAGGAGAACACAGCTATTTTGGCACCGTTAGGAGCCAGCAGCAGCAGTGCTACAGACGGATTGTATCATCTGGCGGCCATTTGCTTTGTTATCATACTGGCAGCAGGGATCTTTATGATCGCAAGCTGTATGAACAGCAATGTAGCACAGCGGACCGCATTTTTCGGCATGCTGCGCTGTATCGGAGCCAGTAAAAAGCAGATCATACGGTTTGTAAGGCTGGAGGCGCTGAACTGGTGTAAAACAGCGGTTCCTCTGGGAGGTCTGCTGGGGGTGGTAAGCTGCTGGATATTGTGCGGGATCCTGCGGTTCTTCGTAAAAGGGGAATTTGCGGATATGCCTCTTTTCTCGGTGAGTATCCCGGGAATCCTCTGGGGCGCTGCTGTGGGGATCGTCACCGTGTTCCTGGCTGCACATTTTCCTGCAAAACAGGCGGCAAAGGTTTCTCCCATGGCCGCAGTATCAGGAAATACAGAAATTGCCCGGAAGATCCGCCATGGGGCCAATACCCGGCTGTTTAAGGTGGAAACATCCCTTGGGATGAAGCACGCCGCAGAGTCCAAAAAGAACCTTCTCCTTATGACAGGCTCCTTTGCTCTGATGATCGTGTTGTTTCTGGCATTTTCCGCCTGCCTGGATCTTGTCCATAAGATGCTGCCTTCGGTAGGCAGTTTTAACCCGGATATTACCATTGCAAGCCAGGATAATGCAAATTCTATAGACAAGGATCTGACAAAAGAGATTTCACGGATCTCCGGCGTGGATTCGGTATCCGGTGTCATGTACCGCACGGCCTGTCCTGTGGAGATTAACGAACAGTCCTCTGCCATTGACCTGTTTTCCTATGATGATATGATGATGAAAGAATTTGAAAATTCTGTGGTCAGCGGAGACCTGGAAAAGGTTTATGGAAATTCCGGATATGCGGCCTCTGTCTACAACCAGGATAACCGGCTGAATGTTGGGGATAAGATCAAAATCGGCGAAGAGGAACTGGAAATTGCCTGTGTGATGTCCGAAGGAGTGGGAAGTATCAGCGGGTCCCCTATAGTGGTCTGCTCTGAGGAAACCTTTACACGTATCACGGGAGACCGGAACTATGGTATGGTGAATGTTGTATTAGCAAAAGATGCTTCAGAGACAGCAGTGAACAGGATCAAAGACCTGGCCGGGGAAAGTGATTTCATAGACAACCGGGAAACAAACAGCGACAATTACGGCTCCTATTGGGTATTCCGGATCGCCGCCTACGGATTTTTAGCCATTATTTCTTTTATTACCATACTTAATATTATGAACAGTATCTCCATGAGCGTATCGGCAAGGCTGAAACAATATGGCGCCATGCGGGCTGTGGGCATGAGCGTGGGGCAGGTTACCAAAATGATCACCGCAGAGGCAGTTACCTATGCTGTCTGGGGCGTTGCAGTGGGATCCGCTCTGGGATTATTGCTCCACTACTTTATTTATAAAAAAATTATTATTACCCATTTCGGCGGAGCATGGAGTTTCCCTCTGATACCTATGGCGGTGATCATTGGTCTGATCCTGATCTCCTGCGTTCTGGCGGTATATGCGCCGGCGAAGCGGATGAAGAATATATCTGTGACGGAAACCATTAATGAGCTTTAAAGGCTGGAACAGGATTATCAGTGAAATCCTGATTGAAGCAGAAGAGCCGCTTTGGTATAATCGTGTCAGAATAAAAAAAGGGATCCCGGCTGACGGGATAATGGTGGAATAAATGAAAGAAGAATGTCTGATCTGTAAAGCGCCCCTGGAGTATCTCCAGGAAGATGTGGAAATGGAGTGCCAGCTGTGCCATAAAAAAGAAAAAAGCAAAACAAGATGTATCAATGGCCATTATGTATGTAATGAATGCCATATGCAGGGGATCGACTGTCTTGTGGGGCTCTGCTTGAGTGAAACTTCAAAAGACCCTGCCGCCATCCTCAATAAAATGATGGAGCAGCCTTTTTGCCATATGCATGGACCGGAGCATCATATCATGGTGGGAATGGCCCTTCTGACCGCTTATAAAAATTCCGGCGGAGAACTGGAGCTGAAAAACGCCCTGGTGGAGATGAACAGCCGGGGCCATTCGGTGCCGGGGGGAGCTTGTGGATTCTGGGGCGCCTGCGGGGCTGGGATCAGCGCAGGCATGTTTATTTCCATTGTTACAGGTTCTACACCTTTGGGGAAAGAGAACTTTGGACTTTCCCATAAAATGACTGCCAGTGCCCTGAACGCTATCGGAGAGATCGGAGGTCCTCGGTGCTGCAAACGAGATTCTTATCTTTCTATCCTGAAAGCCGTTGATTTTGTGAAAGAAAATCTGGGGATTTCTATGGAGAGACCAGAGATCCGATGCTCGTTCAGAAGCCAGAATAACCAGTGTATCGGGAAACGCTGCCCATTCTGTAAGTAAGCCGGGAATGGGCGGATGCGGTTCGCCTTAAAAATGTTCTATTTGTCAGAAAACGCTCAGCCAATTTCGCTTTACCGGAATGCAGGCTGAGCGTTTTTTTGCATTTAATCTGACAGGAGAACATAAGAAAGAAGATATGGAATTCTGCTGCATAATCTGCTTCCCATGGGAAATCTTAACTTTAAAAGAACATGGGAGATGGAAAATGGATTCAATATGGAGCAAAACCAGCAAGCAAAAGAAAAGACCTTCCCTGGAGGGAGACATCCAGACAGATGTGGCTGTGATCGGCGGAGGCATAACGGGAATCCTTACGGCATGGCACCTGGAGCAGGCTGGGATACGCACGGTCATTCTGGAAGCAGATCAGATCGGCGGAGGCCAGACTAAGAATACTACGGCAAAGATCACATCCCAGCATGGAATGTTCTGCAATAGATTTCTGGAGAAAAAAGGCGAAGAAAAGGCCAGAAATTATGTGCAGGCCAATCAGGAAGCAGTGAAAGAGTACAAGAGAATTGTCCGGGAAGAAGGGATTGACTGTGATCTGACAGGGTGTGATTCTTACGTTTATTCTTCGGATAAAGAGAAACTGAGAAAGGAGACAGAAGCTGCCAGGAAGCTGGGGATCAATGCGTCTTTTGTGGAGCATATTGAAATCCCGGTTTCCTGTGCAGGGGCAGTGACGACTGATTAAAGTGCTGCTGAATATGCCGCCAGAAAGTAAGACTTGATTTACGACCGTACAGCAGCCTATAAAAGTACGGCTCAGAATCCATAAACCTGATTCTGAACCGTACAAGTGTCACGAATGTTATATAGTATATACTGTCAAAACAACTTTTTAAGAATCTTGTTAACAGATTCCATTGAATTTTCCAAATTCTTTTTTCATCTTTCCGCTCTGGCTGACGGCACCCTGAGAGGTAACGGTGATGGTTTCGTAGTGTTCTGGATTTTCATAGTCTTTGCTGTTGCCGTCGTCATCGTAGAGTTCATAGCGGGCTTCTTCTGTAACATATCCCAGGAGATCCAGATGCTCAAAATCCATCTCTGCCACGTTCTTTGCACTTTTTGCCACAGGGATCACATGATTTTTCCGGATGAAGAAGATTAGTTCCTCCATAGCGGCGGGTACATAGTGATGGCCTTTTTCCATAGGCTGGACATCATAGTCTTCAGGACTTCTCATGGTTACCAGCATCATATCTTCCGGCAGATATACATAGCGGCCGGTGGCGTTTTGTTCATGGACAGGAGCGGCCATAATGCTGTCTCCGATCATCAGCTGGTCTTCCACCTGGTCCGCAAAAGAATCCTCCGGATAATCAAAGGCCAGGGGACGGAACATCATTTCATCTCTCAAGGCCGCCTTCATGTATTCACTGTATAAATAAGGCAGAAGGCTGTAACGGATCTTTACCATGTTGCCACAGGCCTTGCTGTTTGAAAACTGATAAAGCTCCTGTTCACGGGTGCCAAGGGCTGCATGGTTCCGCATCAAAGGAGTAAACAGGCCAAACTGCATCCAGCGCAGTACCAGGTCCTCTGTAGTGTCCGCACCGAAACCTCCCAGATCAGCTCCAGTGTATAAGAAACCACACATGTTCAGAGAAGGCATCATTTTAATGTTCAGCAGCAGATGAGACCACCAGGACAGGTTGTCACCCTGCCAGATGCCTCCGTAGCGGTGCATGCCGATATAGGAAGAACGGGAAAACATAAGAATTCTTTTATCCGGCGCCAGCTCTTCAAAAGCTTCTCCGGCAGCCCGGGTCATATTGTAGCCGTATAAGTTATGTACTTTATCATGACGGACAGGAGTTCCTTCTCCGTTGAAATTATGGTAAAAGCTCTGATAATCCTCCGGGTTATTGGCAAGTCCCATGACCAGGCCTTTAAAACGGAAATGAGTCATCAGATCCTGGTTCTTTCCACGGAAGCTTTCCAGTTCGTCGAATACTTTCTCCAGGCGGTTTTCGGAGTAAAAGATAGACGGCTCATTCATGTCATTCCAGAATCCGTCGATTCCCTGATCCAGGAGGAACTTATATTTCAGACCAAACCAGCGGCGGGCCTCCGGGTTCAGCATATCCGGAAAATGCACCCTTCCCGGCCATACAGCGGCCACAAAATCTTTTCCATCTTTTTCTTTGCAGAAGTAGCCTTTTTCTACACCTTCTTCATAGACCGGATATCCCTCTTCAATTTTTACTCCAGCATCAATGATCGGCACCAGATGAATGTGTTTTTCCTGCATTTCTTTTACAAATTCAGGAAAATCAGGGAAGGTTTCATTGTTCAGGGTAAAATCTTTAAAACGTTCCATATAGTCGATGTCCAGATAGATGCTGTCCAGAGGAATTCCCAGTTCCCGGTATCTTTGCTCTACTTCCCGGATGTCCTCTTCGGATTTATATCCCCAGCGGCTTTGACCGAATCCAAAAGCCCACTTGGGAGGGATATAGCTGAGGCCGATCATATGACGGAACTGTTTTACGATATCTTTCAGATCTTTTCCGTCAATAAAGTACAGATCCATATCCCAACTGTCCATAGTGATTTCTGCAGTATCCTGCTGGGTATAGCCAAGGTCAAAGGTAACTTTCCCGGGATTATCCAGAAAGATCCCAAAAGGTTCTTTCTCAGCGAATACCAGGAAATTATGGGCGGCGTAGAGGGAATGGGTATCTTCCCGGTGATTGGGCTCATCAGTACAGTCGCTGGTGTAGATCCAGCCTCTTTTGTTAATACCGCGGACTTGTTCCCCAAGGCCGTAGACCGGCGCTCCTTTGGTCATGATAAAGGAGATTTTTTCTCCTTCTTTTACTTCTATGCCGGGGATCTCTCCCTTTTCAATAGGATATTCTTCTACCACTGCCTCTGTGTTCAGAGGGGTTCCAAAACGATATTTGCGAATCATACTTGTCTCCTTTCATCAGTTTAACATCATATTCCTTCCGGCTCTGCAGATGCTTCTGAAATGGATGGATCAAGAGCCGGAGGTTTTTTGACATGTTATTATATCTTATGATATCATTATAGCGGCAGCAGGCAGGAATTTCTTGCATATTTCCAGCTTTTTCTAACACAATCCTGCTGTCAGAGGAGATTGTTTATGAATCAGAACCCGAATTTGCTTGAAAGGGTGAGACATGGATCTGTTATGTTCCCACTGGAATATTATCACTGTGTTTTTCCCTTAGGGATCAGTAATCTGCCGGTGCATTGGCATAAAGAATATGAGATCACACTGGTACGGAAAGGTTCCTGTACTTATCAGATTGATCTTCAGACTTATAAGATCAGAGAGGGGGACATTCTGCTGCTTCCTCCGGAGATGCTTCACGGCACTGGCGAGGAGCCAAAAGAGGAATTTATCACAGACAGCGTTGTCTTTTGTTTAGATATGCTGGAGAGTCAGAGAACGGATTCCTGCACCACGGAGTTTTTTGCTCCCCTGACCAAGGGAACCCTTCGTTTTCCTGTATATCTTCCGGCTGCAGATCCCATGGCCCTGATCCTTGGAAAATCCTTTGAGAAAATCCGGCAGACCTTTTTGGAAAAGCCCCTTGGTTATGAACTGGAGATCAAGTCAGAGCTTCTCCATTTATTTTTTCTGCTGTACAGCCAGGCACCATATCAGCGGAATGATCAGGAGCACAGGGAGATCACAGATAAGCTGAAGGTAGTACTGCAGTTTATCCAGGAGCATTACCAGCAGGGGATTTCTGTACGGGAGCTGGCAGATCTCTGTCATTTCAGCGAGTATCATTTCATGCGCTTCTTTAAACGGCACATGAACATGACCAGTATCGAGTATCTGAATCAGTACCGGCTGGAAATGGCCTCCCGCCAGCTTGCGGAAACAAATCTCTCTGTGACCAGCATTGCCCTGGAGTCGGGATTTAATAATATTTCATACTTTAACCGGGTTTTTAAGCGGAAATTCGGCGTCACGCCTATGGAATACCGTTCTTTAACGATCAGTGAAAAATAGTAGTAGCCTGTTCCCACAGTCAGCCGGATGACGGGCAGATGAGTTAGCCGTGAGATACAATGGGCGATGAACCACAGCGGAAACAGGACCGCCATAGCCCAGCTTCCGGTACCGGGGCTTTTTGTCATTGTGAGAATTGAAAAGGATCCCATTTTTCATGTATAATAAACAGGCAGGAGA
>DWUX01000117.1 GCA_019120545.1 Candidatus Blautia stercoripullorum
CCATGTTTTCGGAGTACATGTAAACTGGGTGTCCGACCCGAATATCGCGATCTTTTCCATTGCAGTGATCGGTATCTGGTCCATCATCGGTTATAACATGGTACTTTTCCTTGCAGGCCTTCAGGAAGTGCCGGGAGACTATTATGAAGCGGCGGACATTGACGGAGCCAGCGGTGTGCGTCAGTTTTTCAGCATTACCCTGCCTCTGATCTCTCCCACCATCTTTTTCGTACTGGTTACCCGTGTAATCGGCGCCCTTCAGGTATTCGACTTGATCTTCATGGTAATGGATAAATCCAATCCAGCGCTTATCAAGACCCAGTCTCTGGTATACCTGTTCTATGAATACTCTTTCCGTCAGAAGAATCAGGGTTATGGTTCCGCCATCGTGGTTCTGCTGCTGGTTGTGATCATGATCGTTACAGTATTCCAGATGATCGGACAGAAAAAATGGGTTTACTATAATTAAAAGGGGGTACTGGTATGGAAGCGAGAAGAAAATTAATTTCAGTGATCATACATATTGTATTGGTTCTTATGTCAATTACTATGCTGGTTCCCTTTTTGTGGATGATACTTACAGCATTTAAGTCTGTGTCAGAGGCTACGCAAGTAAATCCTTTCCTGATCTTCCCTACCGTATGGAGGACAGAGTCCTTTACGGAAGTCATGGAGAATATGAACTTTATCCTGCTGTATAAGAATACGCTGCTCATGATCTTCTTCCGTGTATTATGCGCGGTTCTTACAGCGACTATGGCCGGATATGCTTTTGCCCGTCTGAACTTCAAGGGAAGAGATTTTATGTTCTCCCTGGTATTGTTCCAGATGATGATCCCTTCACAGATTTTTATTATCCCCCAGTATCTGATGGTCAGCGGTCTGGGAGCTTTAAATACAATTTTTGGTCTTGTATTTCCTGGTATTGTCACAGCATTCGGTACTTTCCTTCTGAGACAGGCCTATATGACCCTGCCGAAAGATATGGAAGAAGCGGCCAGACTGGACGGCTGCAACATCGGTCAGACCTTCCTGTTTATCATGGCTCCTCTTACCCGTTCCAGCATGGTTGCTCTGGGAATCTTTACCGCAGTATTTGCGTTTAAAGACCTGATGTGGCCGATGATTGTTAATACGGATAAGAATATGCTGACCCTTTCCGCAGCTCTTGCAAAGATGCAGGGACAGTATGCATCAAATTTCCCACAGTTGATGGCTGCGTCCTTGATCGCATGTCTTCCGATGATTGTTATCTATGTGATCTTCCAGAAACAGTTCATCGAAGGTATTGCTACCAGCGGTGGAAAGTTATAAGAGAATTTAGTGGAAACAGACTGGCTTTGAAAATGGGCTGCTGCATAAAAAAACGGTGCAGCGGCCTGTTTTCGTTTAGAGACACATGGAGGGAATGACTTGAATAGAATGACAGGATACACCAGCTCTGCGAAATATAAATCATTGGAGGATATACAAAGAGACTCCTCGGAACTATGCCTGTGTTATTGCGGTTGGGAACAATGTGAGCCGGGACATCGTTACGGACCTAATAGAAGGAGAAATTATGTACTTCACTTTGTCAGCAAGGGAAGCGGGAAGCTTGAAGTCAACGGAAATCAATATCATATAAAAAAGGGAGAGGCCTTTCTGCTCCCACCTGCTACAGAAGCCTGGTATGAAGCCGATAAAGAGGATCCCTGGTTCTATAGCTGGGTGGGATTTACTGGATCAAAAGCAAAAGCCTGCGTGGATAACGCCGGTTTTTCTGTGAAAAAACCAGTGCGCAGTATCGCATGCCTTTCCCATATCCAGGAGCTGATCGAAAAGATCCTGGAAGAATATCAGCTGTCTTTTAAATGTGAACTGAGGAGAAACGCTTATTTGCTGGAAATACTGGCAGATCTGGTAGAAGAATATATGAGAGATGCTCCGGGCACGGTACACTTTTATCCGGGAACTGTGTATGTGCGCCATGCTGTGGATTATATCAATCAACATTATAATGAGAAACTCCGCATCTCGGAACTGGCTACTTACATTGGTGTGAACAGAAGCTATTTGACCAGTAGTTTTAAAAAGGTCACTGGTTATTCACCTCAGGAATATCTGATGCTGCTGCGCATGGATAAGGCGGCTTCTATGTTGAAAAAAACGGATATGTCTGTCAATGCTGTGGCGGCAGCGGTGGGATACAGCGATCAGCTTGCTTTTTCAAAGATCTTTAAGCAATATTATGGGGTAAGCCCCAGAACTTTTCGGGAGAGTGAAGAGCAGCTGGTACTGTGTACCCATAAAGGAGAATTTCAGACAAAATTTTTTTAGAGGAGGTTATTGATATGGCAAAAATAACTTTTATGGGAGCGGGAAGCACTGTATTTGCAAGGAATGTGTTGGGGGACTGCATGTGTTCTCCGGCTCTGTGCGACAGCGAGATCGCACTGTATGATATCGACAGCCAGAGGCTGGAAGATTCCCAGGTGATACTAAGCGCTATTAACCAGAATGTAAATCAGGGAAGAGCGAAGATCAAGACCTATCTGGGAGAGAAGAATAGAAAGGAAGCGTTAAGAGGCGCTGACTTTGTGGTAAACGCCATACAGGTGGGAGGATATGATCCCTGCACCGTCACAGATTTTGAGATACCCAAAAAATATGGCCTGCGCCAGACCATTGCAGACAGTCTGGGGATCGGCGGTATCATGCGGGGTCTTCGGACTATTCCGGTGCTGGAAGACTTTGCCAGGGATATGGAAGAGGTATGCCCGGACGCCTGGTTCCTGAATTATACCAACCCTATGGGGATCCTTTCCGGCTATATGGAGCGGTATACGGGAGTAAAGACTGTGGGGCTGTGCCACAGCGTCCAGGTCTGCTCCAAAACCCTTCTGGAAGAGCTGGGAATGGAGGATAAGCTGGAGGGACGTATAGAAACGATCGCCGGGATCAACCATATGGCATGGCTGCTGAAAATACAGGATAAAGATGGGAATGACTTGTACCCGGAAATCCGGAAACGGGCGGCGGAGAAAAACGCAAAAGAAAAGCACAACGATATGGTACGTTTTGAATATATCCGCAGGCTGGGCTACTACTGCACTGAGTCCAGCGAGCATAACGCAGAGTATAATCCTTTCTTTATCAAAGAGAAATGTCCGGAGCTGATCGACCAGTATAACATTCCTCTGGACGAATATCCCAGGAGATGTATCCAGCAGATCCAGGACTGGGGAGAGGAAAAGAAGAAAATTCTGAATAACGGGGAGATCACCCATGAGAGGAGCCGGGAATATGCTTCCTATATTATGGAAGCCATGGTGACAAACGAGCCCTATAAGATTGGCGGCAACGTGATCAATACGGGACTCATCGACAACCTGCCTTCCGACGCCTGCGTAGAAGTCCCTTGTCTCATTGACGGCAGCGGAGTGACCCCTTGTCATGTGGGAAGGCTTCCAGTACAGCTTGCAGCTATGAATATGACCAATATCAATACCCAGCTTCTGACCATTGAGGCGGCCAGGACCAGGAAGCGGGAAGCTATCTACCAGGCGGCTATGCTGGACCCGCATACCGGAGCAGAGCTGAGCATTGATGCTATTGTGAAGATGTGCGACGAGCTCATCGAGGCCCACGGAGATTATATGAAGATGTACAGATAAACGCATAGAGCAGGAATTTTGACAAAACGAGGAGAATATTATGCAAAAAGCAATTTTTAAACCGGGGCTTCCGGATTATATCACTATTGAGACGGAAGAGTGGAGGGAAATCCTGAGGGGAGAAGATCCATTTGCCCGGGATGTGTCTGTGGAGATCAAAGAGGAGGGAGAGGGGATGAGCATTGCCGTCACCGCTGAAACCTCCAGACTCAGAAGCCTGAAGCTTCGGTGGAATACTCCCCTGGATAAAAGATCCCGGATACTGAGAAGCAGCTGGGAGCGGACCTACGGGGACGCCCGGTGGAGAGGGATCAGCGGAAGAGCCTTCCTGCCTTGGTATTTCCTGGCCTCCTGTGAGGGAAAGGTGAAGGGATATGGGGTGAAGGTGCGGCCCTCCGCCATGTGCTTCTGGCAGGCAGATACCAGAGGCATTACCCTGGTGCTGGATACCAGGTGCGGAGGAACCGGGGTGGAATTAAAAGGACGCAAGCTTCTGGCAGCGGAAATCCTCTGTATGGAAGGAGAAGATTGTACCGCCTTTGAAGCCGCCAGAGCTTTCTGCGGTCTTTTATGCCCAGACCCGGTACTTCCCTCTTATCCGGTCTATGGAAGTAATAATTGGTATTACGCCTATGGAGACAGCTCGGAAGAAGAGATCCTTCAGGACACGGACTACCTTCTGGAACTGACAAAAGGCGCAAAAAATCCTCCCTATATGGTGATCGACGACTGCTGGCAGGAGCATCATCGGCTGGACGAGTATAATGGAGGCCCCTGGAGGAAAGGAAATGAAAAATTCCCGGATATGGCCGAGCTGGCAGCGAGGATCAAGGAAAAAGGAGCCAGAGCAGGGATCTGGGTGCGGCTTTTGTTAAATGAAGATGAAAAAATTCCCAAGAACTGGCGGATTAGCCATAACGGCTGTCTGGATCCCTCCTGCCCGGAGGCACTGGCGTATATACGGGAAGATGTGGAGAATATCTGCAGATGGGGATATACCCTGATCAAGCATGATTTTTCTACCTATGATCTTTTTGGAAGATGGGGATTTGAGATGAATCCCTTCCCTACCCAGGACGGCTGGAGCTTTTATGATAAAGGACTGACCAGCGCAGAAGTGGTGAAGCTTCTTTATCAGACCATTTATGAGGCGGCAGCGAAATATCAGGCGCTGATCATTGGCTGCAATACCATTGGTCATCTGGGAGCCGGGCTGATGCATATACAGAGGACTGGAGACGACACCAGCGGCAAGACGTGGGAGCGGACCCGGGTTATGGGCGTCAACACTCTGGCCTTCTGCCTGCCCCAGCATGGCGTCTTTTATGAGATCGATGCAGACTGCGTAGGCATTATGGGGCCGATCCCCTGGGAGTTGAACCGTCAGTGGGCAGATCTGGTAGCCAAGTCCGGGACACCTCTTTTCGTATCTGCCAAACCGGGCCTGCTGGGAGAGAAAGAAAAGGGAGAACTTCACAAGATCATGCTGGAAGCCTCTGTCCAGAAGCGGCATCTGGTACCTGTAGACTGGGAATACACAGACTGTCCGGAAGTATGGGAAGATGAAGAGGGGCAGGTGGAATACAACTGGTATGAAGAGACAGGGACTACTGTGCAGGGAAATAATGACCAGAAATATTATGTATATAATCCCCTTTCCTAGTATACTGTAGCTTATGATAAATAAAAACAGGCTTTGGCCGAAAACGGCCGGCAGTCCGGCACAGTAATATACTGTGTCAGGCTGCCGGCCGTTTTTTAAAGTGCTTTGGCTCTGCGGCGCTGCTTTAAAGCTTTTTTACAGGTAAGATATAGTTTCCGGATCCCATAGGCCACTGGATTTCGGCCTCTGATCAGCGGGATCGCAAGTATTTGCTGGAAAACATGGATCAAGGGTCCGGTAAAGAACATGGTGATCACAGTTCCAAGCCCTACCTGAGCGCCAAGGAAAAATCCCACCGCCACACAGATCACATCGCTGCCTATGCGGCAGTACTGAAACTTAATAGGAGTCCGCTCTGAAAGACACAGAGCTACGGCGTCATAGACCGATACCCCCATATTAGCTGTAAAATATAAAGAAGCCCCCAGGCACATAATGGTAATGCCGATAAGCAGCATAACAAGGCGGAAGAAAAATCCGCCGTTGGGAAACAGTACGGCGAAGAGCCAGGAAAAAAATTCTGTGATATATCCCAGGAGGAACATATTAATAATAGTACCCAGACCGATCTTTTTCCGGTCCATGAGCAGTGTAAAGACAAAAAGGAAAAGACTGAATACTGTATAGAAGGTTCCATAGCCTATGGGGGTCAGATTCCAAAGTCCGTGTGCCAGGACCTGAAAGGGATCCATACCAAAGGCGGAATAGTTGAAAAATCCCACGGCCACACCGCTGGCGGTAACTCCGGCCACCGTCATCACCACACGTCTTAATTTTTCTGATTTCATTTTACCAGACATAACAATACCTCTTTGAATAAAATAGTAATGCCGGGATCAGGGAATCATCAAAAAGATTTTTTGATTCGGCTGCTTTTCTAAATGGTCAGATTTTCATATCTCTTGATTCCGTGCTACAATAGAGTAAAGAAAAAAAAGTGAGAAAACTATTACAATACTTTCTAAAAATATAAAAATCGTACCAAAAGGGGGAGAAAATTATGCTGCTTATAAGTCCAGAGAAGTTTACGGTAAACGATTCTATGTGCGAGATCAAAGCCCATGGCACCAGAGACTTTCCTTTTCAGGGATATTTGAACGAACCGAAAGACATACGGGGAGAGGGGTGGCACTGGCACAGAGAGGCGGAATTCCTTTTCGTCCTGGAGGGCAATATCCACTGTGGGAGCAATGGGGAACGATATGTGCTGCAAAAGGGGGAAGGTATCTTCATGAATTGCGGCACGCTCCATATGGCTGGGACGAACAGCGGAAACTGCAGGGGAAAGTCGGTGTCCTTTGTATTTCTGCCTCAATTAATCTCCGGGGAGGAAAGGGGACTGCTGTATCAGAAATATGTAAAACCGGTAGCCGAGGATCTGGATTTCAAGGGCTGTATACTAAAACCGGAGACGGGCTGGCAGAGAGAAGTCCTGGAATGCCTGAAAAAAGTTTACGCTTATTGTAAAGAAGAAAAATGGTCCGGGGAACTTCTGGTGCGCAACGCCCTCAGCAGAGCCTGGCTTATTCTGGCAGAACAGGAAAGGCCTTCTGCCGGGATCTATGCGGAGAAAGCTACAGGCGGGAAATATGAACAAAGAGTAAAGAAAATACTGGAATATATAGAAGAGCATTACGGCGAGTATATTACTATAGAAGATATGGCACGGCAGGCAAATGTCAGCAGGACTGAGTGTTTCCGCTGCTTTCAGAGGATCACAGGCCAGACGCCTTTGGAATATCTGACATTTTACAGACTGGGACAGGCCGCCTACAAACTGCGCAATACAGACAGCAGCATTACGGAGATCTGTATCAGCAGCGGTTTCAGCCAGCCCAGCTATTTTGGAAAGAAATTTCGTCAATATTATGGGCTTTCGCCCTTAAAATATAGAAAACAATGCATAATCCAGGGGAAAAAAGGTAATGTTAAGTCTGAATAGAGAAATGTAAAATCCCCTGCGTAAAGTGTAAAAACTGGATTTTACATATATTTAACAGGAGCATGATTGGTGATTTTACAATACTTCTTTATATTTAATCCTGTCAAAAATAAATTAAGAAAGCAAACACAAGGAGCGAGTATAAAAATGAAGAAGAAAGTATTAGCAGCAGTATTAATGGGAGCGATGGTATTCAGCATGGCAGCCTGCGGCTCAAACGGCGGGAGCAGCGAAGACGGATCCTCAGACAGCGGTTCTGGTTCTGATGCTTCTGCACCAAGCGGAACAATTTCCGTACTTTCCCGTGAGGAAGGTTCCGGTACAAGAGGAGCTTTTGTAGAGCTGTTCGGTGTAGAGGAA
>DWUX01000118.1 GCA_019120545.1 Candidatus Blautia stercoripullorum
TTTGGAAGTTTTCCTTCTCCGCTTTTTCTAAGAAGGGCTTTCACCACTCCATCCCTGCATTTCATGGGCCAGGGCACATTCCACACATATTCTATGATCCGGTGATCAGCAAAGGGAACCCTGGCTTCCAGGCCGGAATACATGGCCGTCCGGTCCATCCGGTCCAGAAGGGTAGCCATAAACCATTTCAGGTTCAGATAGGAAATTTCCCGTCTTCTTTTTTCTTCCGGACTTTCCCCTTCCAGGACCGGAGTCTCCCGGATGGTCTTTTCGTAAGCAGCCCTGGCGTACTCCTCCATAGGAAGGATCTGGATCAACTCTTCTGACAGCAGAGTCTGCCGCACCTTCATATCCGGGGACCAGGGAAAAGCAGGAGTATCAAAGGCTTCTTTCTTATGAAACCAGGGATAGCCGCCGAAAATCTCATCTGCGCATTCTCCTGTAAGGGTCACTTTATTATGCTCTGCCACCAGAGAACAGAAATAGAGCATGGAAGATTCTACATCGGCCATGCAGGGCAGATCCCGGGCGTCTACGGCTTTATACAGACATTCGATCATCTCCTGGTTTGTGCAGGTAAGAAAATGATGACTGGTGCCGGAGTATTCCACCATTTTCTCCACCCAGGGCCGGTCCTGGGAAGGCTGAAAGGAATTCGCTTTAAAATATCTGTCATTTCCCTGAAAATCAAAGGAGAAAGTATGGAGTACCTTCCCCTGTTTCTTCAGCTCCCTGGCACAGATGGCTGTGACCAGGGAACTGTCCACCCCTCCGGAGAGAAAGGTACAGATGGGAATATCCGAAAGCATCTGAAGCTTTACCGCATCCTCCACCAGCCAGGAGGTTTTTTCCACAGTTTCTTCAAAGCTGTCTTCGTGAGGCCGGCTTTGCAGCTGCCAGTATTGTCCCTTCCTCAGCCTTCCATCTTTCCAGAGAAGACAGCTTCCCCCTTCAACTTCCAGTATATTCCGGAATACGCCTTTCCCATAGGACTTTGCCGGTCCCAGGGCAAAGATTTCGCAGAGGCTATCCCTGTCTGCCACAGCTTCCACCCCCGGATACTGGAACAGGCCTTTGATCTCCGAAGAAAATATCAGGGTATCCCCCTGGATGGTGTAAAATAAAGGCTTTACTCCCGCCCTGTCCCGGAAAAGATACAGTGCCTCTTCCTTCTGATCCCAGATGGCAATAGCAAAGATCCCGTTAAGTTTTTTTATAAAACTTTCTCCCTCTGTAAGGTATCCCTGGAGGATCACCTCTGTATCACTATCGGTAGTAAAAAGGACCCCCTGCCTTTTCAGGTCTTTTTGAAGGGCTTTCATATTATAGATTTCTCCGTTATAAGCAATAGTGCAGATTTTTCCCCCTGTTCTTCTCGTCATAGGCTGTCTCCCACGTTCCAGATCGATAATGGAGAGCCTTACATGGGCCAGACCGCATTTGTTCTCCAGAAAAATTCCTTCTTCATCTGGTCCTCTTTTCTTCTGTACCCGGTTCATGCTCTCCAGTATTTCCCGCCATCTTCCCGGTTCTTCTGTATAAGCAGCCCGGCTGCTGGAAAATCCTCCGATCCCGCACATAGGCCCTCCTTTTATTCTGCAGATTTTATTGTTTTCATTCCATCACGATCTCTTATGCCGCTCCTTTTTTTCCTGCTGCTTATGCTCCCAGGATCAGCGGCTGGTACTGCTTTCCCTCAAGAGCCGCTTTGGCCGCAGGGATCAGAAGTTCTGTATGAGCGATCATAGAATTTGGCTTTTTCTGGGGATTATCCTGACCAAAAGGGATAAAGTAGATATGCTTTGCATTTAATAAAAGGCCGATGTTCTTCATGTTCATGCCTAAGGCGTCATTTGTTGAAATGGATAAAAGAAGTGGTTTTTCATTTCTCAGATGGGCTTTAGCCGCCATAAGGGCGGGGGTATCTGTAATGCCGTTGGCCAGCTTTGCAATGGTATTTCCTGTACAGGGGAAAAGGATCAGCAGATCCAGAAGACTCCCGGGGCCGATAGGCTCTGCTTCTGAAATGGTAAGCATAGGCTTTCTCCCGGTGATCCGCTGGGCTTCCTTTACAAAATCCTCTGCATTTCCGAAACGGCTGTCAATGCTCTGGGCGGCATCTGAAAAAATCGTCTGTATCTGGGCGCCTTCCTCTGCCAGTTTCTCCAGTTCCTGAAAAACTTTTTTATACGTGCAAAAAGACCCGGTAAGGGCCACTCCGATCTTCTTTCCTTTTAATTCCATGGCAAGCCCTCCTGCTGCATAGATTCTGATAACTTCCGAATAGCGGCCGAAGCCAGGATCTCCCCTGAAGCCTTAGGAGCATACTTTCCCGGTATGCCCGGCAAGTGTAAAGGAGAAAGCCCCAGGTCTTTGGCAGCCGGATAATCCAGGCCTCCCGGAAGAGAGGCGATGTCTATGATACATGTATCCTTCCTTATATATTTCAATAAATCCTTTTTCAGGACCACACAGGGAGCGGTCTGAAAAAGAAAAGCCGGCAGCGTCAGAGCCCGGGGAAGTTCTCTCTCCTCCAAGATCTTTAGTCCTGCGGCTTTTGCCTGGGCAGCCTTTTCCCTGTCTTTTTCCCAGACCATGGTCCGGCAGAACATATTCTGGAGATAACCTGCCAGAGTTCTGCCGCATTTTCCGTACCCGATCACCAGGCAGATACTGCCTCTTAGATTTTCCGGGCTTCTTAGGATGGCCTGGGCAATGGCCCCTTCTGCGGTGGCAATGGTATTTTCCATAGCCGTAAAGGGATCTTTCAGATAGTCAAAACACTGTATTCCCTTTTCTCCGGCTTTCTTAAGAAAGTCCTCCGGGATTCCCCCGGCGCAGAAGAGACTGCCCTTTTTCAGATATTTTAGAAAATTTTCCTCTGTTAAATCTATAGAAAACTCCTGCCCCTGGATCTTTCCTTGTTTCAGAAAAGGGACGGGAGCGGCGATTAGATCTGCATCTTCCAGAGCTTCCCTAAGAGAGGAAGTCTTCTTCACCTGGCTGTGCCCTGGATCTTTTGGAAGGCCATAAGTCTTCACCAGAAAGCCATTCTCTCCCAGAGCCTCTGCCAGATAGACCTGACGGGTATCCCCGCCGGCTACTGCAGCTTTTAAAAACTGTCTGTTCAAATCTTTCCAATCCTTTTTTCTTTTATACTATGCAGAGGGGAATAGAAATGCCAGACTTCCTTTTCAGGAAATGCTCCCACCGCCAGAAGTTCCAGAAACAGGCTGGCCCCAGACAAAAGAAGGGTCCTCCAGGTTCCCGTCAGTATCCGGCTGTCTGCCTGACAAAGCTTTTTAGCAGCAAGCTCCTGAAAAATCTGGATCTTTTCTTCCAGAAGCTGGGGATAAAAAGAAAGATCCGACCACATAGAGGGAAAATAGTCAGGAGAAAGCCGGATACTGTTTTCCAGTCCCCAAAGGAAAAGAAGGCACAAAAGACCTGTCAGAACATACCAGCACAGTTTCTTCCTGATGTCTCCCTGTTTCCGGCCGGTCTGAAGACTTCGGATACCTGCCAGGGCTCCCAGGATCAGGACCGGAAGGAAGAGAGAAAATCTGGACAATGCGCCATAAAGATTTCCCTCAAATATCCTCTCCGGCTCTGCTCCTGTCATCTGATAGAGAAACTCCTCTGCCTGGGAAACCGGAACCAGATCTGTATCATAGGAGAGACGGAAATTCTCCAGCCCCTCTTCTTCTTTTGCCCACACTGCCAGAAGATTATCCTTTCCTTCCAGGATCCCCCGGACTGTATAAGTCTCTCCCTGGGCCTGGATCCCATTGCCCACCCCGAAATCTGTGCCAAAAAGCTCCTGGCTCAGTCCCCGGGAGATCACACACCCCTGGTCATCTCCACTCCAGGGAAAATTTCCCTGGATAAGCTGCCGGGGGAAAAGAATCTCCATCTCTCCTCTTACTTCCAGTAAAGTTCCCTGACAGGATCTGGCAAGGCTTCCGGCAAAGCTTTCCTTTTCCTCCTCTTTCCAGGCTGCCGTCACAGGGATATCCTCCTCTTCCTGGTCCCGGGTAAAAATATCCATCTCTTTTCCGGTAAGAACTGTACTGTCATAATAAGCGGTAAATTCCCGGTTTCCCTGACGGTTTGCCAGGAATCCTCCCAGAGCCATCCCCCAGCATGCCAGAGCCAGAAATGTCCACAGGAGAAACGCTGCAAATCTGTTCTTTCTCATTCCTTAAGCCTCACCTTATCCCCTTCTGTGATCTCTTTGGTGCTGCCGGAGATCACCAGGTCATCCCGTCCCAGATTTCCGGTTACCGCCGCCTGGGTGCTGTCCTTGTCCTCTACGGTAATGTTCACCCGAACAGCCCGGTATTCGGTTCCCAGAACTGTATCCCCGGCTTGTGCAATGAGACAATAAGTGCCCTCTGCATCCTGGCGCACAGCGCTTAAAGGGATCAGCATTTCATAAGAAGAATCGCTCTGCTTCTCGATGGAATAAGATACCTGAGCGCCCCAGGTAACAGAAGCGTCTTCTATATCCGCATAAAAATATCCTCCGGCATCTGTGTCCTGGGCCGTACCTGCTCCCTGGCCCAAGGCTCCTGTTCCCTGGGCAGTCTCCCCGGTTCCTTCCGCTCCTGTACAGGTAACCTTTCCCTGGAGCTTTTTCCCCTGACCGGAAACAGTAATCTCCACAGTGTCTTCCGGCTCTACCTTTTCCAGATCCTGAAGCTTTAGACTTCCTTTGATCTGGAGGCCTCCTGTCCCCAGAATAAGATAACTGCTGTCATCAGTGATCCCTCCTGTCTGGACATTCCTATCTGTTACCACTCCATCTGCAGGAGCGGTAACCTGCCCCTTGGCCTGCTGGATCTTTTCCATCTGGGACAGCTCCTTCTTTGCCTGATCCAGATCCACCTGGATAGACTGCTGATCATAGCTGCTGGCCGCCTGGGATTTCTGATCGTTGGCAGCGGCAGCGGCGTCTTCTTCCTGGGCGGAGGTATATGCATTCTGAGCCTGAGCCTGGGCCTGAGCCTGGTCATTAAGGGCAGCCTCTGCCTGAGACAGTATATCCTGGGCCTGGGAGACTGCAGCGTCATACTCTGCCTGGACCTGGGAAAGAGCTGCCTCATAAGCCTGATCCGCCTCCTGGCGAAGAGCCTGGGCCTGCTGCCTTAAATCCTCTGCCTGTGTATACTGGGCGCCTGCCCCTTCACTGTCCCCCTGGCTTTCCAGTTGGGAGCCCTGAGTCTCCAGCTCCTGGGCCTGCTCTTCCAGAGCCTGGGCCTGGCTGTAGGCATTGTTCCTGTCCTGATCTGCCTGAGCCACGCCGGCGTCATAGTCGCTCTGAGCCTGGTTCTGGGCATTCTGGCTGTCGTTTACAGCCTGGTCATAATCACTTTGGGCCTGAGCCAGTCCCTGATCCGCCAGATCCAGATCTCTGGCCGCCCCATTAGAAGCAGCCACTCTTTCCTGGGGTTCGCCCTGGATCCTGGCCTGTTCCAGGGACAGCTCCAGCTTTTTTACCTCTGCCCGTTTTTCTTCTACCGCTTTCTGGAGATACTTGGTATCATACTGTACCAGTACATCTCCGGCCTTTACCTGAGTGCCTGTTTTTGCCGCGCTTAAGATCCGCTGCTCCTTATCCAGAGACACCAGTGTTTCCTCTTTTGCCTCTGCCACTGCAGTTCCCGTCAGATCTAGGTTCAGTCTTCCCTCCTGATAAGACCTGGTGTCCGCCAGAGGAACCGTCATAGCCGCGGCAGCTCTTGACAAGCCTCCCGCAGCGGCCATAAATAGGAAAAATACGGCAAAAGCTTTCGCCGCCATTCTTTTTTTATCTTCCAGTTTCATATGCTCTTACTCCTTTAATCCTGAGGCAATGATCCCCTGTTCCAGGTAGCTCTGTCCCCAGGCGAAAAGAAACAGGGACGGGGCCATGATCAGCACGGAAGCTGCAAAAGAAGTCCCCACATCATTCAACGGAATATTGCTCAGATATAGGGAAACAGGAAACTTGCTCTTTGTTTTTAAAAAAGTCATCGGAGGCTCAATGGCATTCCAATATTCCAGGAAATTTAAGATCAGGGAAGAAATGATCCCCGGAAGTCCCAGAGGCAATCCCACATAGAAGAACGCCCCCAGTTCTCCTGCCCCGTCTACCTTTGCCGCCTCCAGAAGGGAATCTGGTATTCCCTGAAAAAACTTGGTCATGAGAAAAACGGGAAGAGTCGAAAAAACTCCGGGAAGGATCACTGCCCAGTGGGTATCCAGCATATGGAAAAAAGAAAGGACTCCGTAGCTGGACACCATGGTCACCTGAAAAGGCAGGATCATCAGGATCATATACAGATAGACCAGCGCCCGCCGTCCTCGAAAAGAATACCGCCCCAAAGCCCAGGCCGCTGGGATCCCCAAAAGAAGCTGTCCGAAAAGGATAGGAAATACCTGTCTTACAGAATTCCAGAACATGACGAAAAAGTCCGGACTATCCAGCAAAAGCTGAATATAAGCTCTCAGGGTGGGGTACAGAGGAAACAGCTTCCACTCCAGATTCCCTTTATTTCCATAAAGAACGCTGCCGTAACTGGCAGTCAGCTCCTCCTGGCCCATGAGCGAATTTGCCATAAGAAGCAGAATAGGAAATAAAAATACCAGGACCGCTCCTGTAAGAAAGATCCAGGTCAGTATTTTCTTTTTTCGCATATCACTGTTTCCGCCTTTCTTCTGCCTTCTGGCAAAGGATCAAAAAGATTCCCAGCACAGCCGCCAGCATCACTGCTCCCGCAGTCATCTTCTGCATGTCTAATTTTGTAAACCAGTTGTTAAAAAGATTCTGCAGCATATATATGCTGTCATGAGGATAATTCCCGGCGATCATCCAGGCCTCCCGGAATACCTTGAAAGCATTCACCAGAGACAGGGTTCCTGTGAGAAAGGCCGTCTGAACCAGCAAAGGCCTGGTAATATACCAGAAGCACTGAAACTCTCCCGCTCCGTCTATCCTGGCCGCTTCATAAAGGCTCTCCGGTATCCCCAAAAGGCCGGAAAGCCACAGGATCATGTCATAGCCCAGGTTTTTCCAGATATAAACCGCCACCAGCACTCCGAAAGCTGCAGAACTGTTCATGTAATCCGGCCCCTGTATATGGAATTTTTCCAGGATATGGTTCAGGATCCCTTCCCGGTCGAAGAGAAGCTGCCAGAAAAGCACCACAGAGGCCGCCGGCACTGCCATAGGAAGGAGAAAACCGCTTTTTAAAAGATTTCCCTTTCTCCCCAGTCTTTCAAGGAGAAGGGCAAAGAAAAGGGAAAGGCCTAAAAGCAGTGGAAGACAGATCAGAAGGAATTTTCCTGTGTTCCCTGCCGCCAGCCGGAAAGCCTGATTGTCTAGGACCGTCCGGTAATTTTCCAGCCCTACAAAACCGGTTCCCACCGCTTTCTGAAAAGACCGCCGGAATACATCTAAAAAAGGAATCAGCGTAAAAATCCCCACTCCCAACAGACTGGGGGCCAGAAGGATCCAGGGCAGGAATTTTTTCCTGCCGGCTGGATTCCTTCTGTATCCCCTCCCGGTTCCCGGTCGGATCTTCTTTTCCCGGTTCTTATTCCGCCAGGTACAGATCCATTTTATCTGACATATCCTGTGCTGCTTCCTGGGCACTGACATCGCCTCCTGCATAATTCTCCACACATTCCAGGAAGGTATTGCGCACCGTCCTGTCTATTAAAAGAGGGGTATCTGCCTGTTTGGCCATGTCCACGATCTGCTGTACCTGATCCGCCGAGGGCATGCCATATTCTCTGGAGGGACCTCCGTCATAGCTGCTTCCGATGGTCATATCCGAGGCGTCCGAAATCTGAGGAATCTTCTCCAGGCTTTCCACCCTTATCGGAAGTCCCTCCAGATAATCTCCCACCTGGATCTCATCAGACAGGACCGTCTCCATAAAATCTTTGGCCAGCTCCTTTTGACTGGAAGAACTGTTGATCCCCATACGGTTTGCCGGAGTGTACATATTATTTACATTTTCTACAGTCATCTCCGGATGTTTCACAAGAATGTCAAACATCATCGCCATACTGCTGATACCGGTCACATCCTCCACCCCGGTAATACCGGTATCATCATAGAGTTCGTCCATACCGATAGAGGCAAAAGCAGACAGCCCTTTTCCAGACGTAACCTGGCTGCTGAACCCTGTGTTCCAGGCTTCTTCCATGGCCTCTGAAGGATTGGCGTCCCAGATGGCCTTTGCTGTTTCCAGGATCTGGACTAAAGCGTCCTGAGAGAAAACCCCATCTTTCTGTATATCCTGATAATTGGCCGCAAAGAGGAGATAAGCCACCTGCTGAAGAGAAGCGGCTCCCAGTACCTTTCCCTTTGGGTTTTCCTCCATATACTGTGAAATACTCTCCAGGGTATCCAGCCGCTTTATAGTCTCCTGGGTTCCATAATATACCGGGAGAGAAAAAGCCGCCGGCAGCTCATAGTTTTTCCCGTCAACTGCTGTGCCTTTCACAATGTTTTCCAGAATAGTTCCATCTGAAACCAGTCCTTCCACGTAATCTGTCAGGTCTTCCAGGACTCCTCTTTCTATGTAGGAATCCACCGGCAGGTCATCTAAAAGGAGAAGGTCCGGACCTTCTTTGTTCAGGAGCTGGGTATTCAGGGTATCAATAGCGTCTTCCGGATTGCCTGAGCCGTCGCTTTCCACCGCATATTCATAAGTCACCTCTGTCTCCGGGTGCTCCCGCTCGTATTTCCGCACGGCGTCCTCTATCATCCTGCTTTCATACAGGCTGTAAACAGACAGTTCATTCTCTACTTCGCTGGTAACTGAACCGTTATAATAGTAATAACAGATACTCAGCTCCTGAGTCTCATAATCTGTATACAAGGCGTAGAAGTCTTCCTTTTCCCCTGCCAGGAAATGATTGAAGATCAGGCTGCTTGCCGTCTCTCCCATAACCCCTCTTCCAGCGTCATAGATCTGTTCCACAATACTGCCGTCTTCCTTATATACAAAGATTCCTTTGGAATTTGCCAGGTAATAGGTTCCCTCTCCGGCGGCACAGAGCTGTCCCCGGTCCTGATCTCCAAAGTCGATAGTTCCTGTCTCTTCTCCTGTCTGGGTGTCATAAAGAACCAGATCCTGATCCTCATTTCCCAGGACCGCCAGGGTATTGCCGCTGATATCTGCCATACTGTCTGAGCTGTTCATGACCATATAGGAGGGAAAGGTATACTGTTCTTTTCCTGTATCTTTGTCATAGATGGCTATTTCTGAACCCATGCCCATGAAAGCCGGATCTCCTTCCTGGTTTACGCCGAAGTAGTAGGGAAAGAAGCCTCCTGCCTCTCTCTGTCCTTCTTCAGACAGGCATTCGGGATAAAGCTCCTGGGCTTCTCCCTCCCCGGCATACCGGTAAAGGTGCCATTCCTGGATCAGGTCATCAATGTTTACTTCTTCAGATTCTGAAGACTCAGTCTCTTCAGACTGGCTATCTTCCTGGGAATTTTTTACTGTCATCAGATAAAGGTTCTGATCCTCTCCCTGTATCAGGGTATAAGCAGTGCTATCTGTACCCAGAAGAGACTCCGCCCAGGATTCTTCCTGCTGGTCCCAGTTTCCTCCTCCGGTATAGGTATAAGAGAAAACCTGTGGTGTTCCGCTGTCGGAATCACTTCCTGTGTAGACTTCCAGATTTCCCTCCTGGTTAAAAAAGCTGCCCATATAATATTCTCCCTCCTGCCAGGGAGCTTTCATTTCTTCCTCTATATAACCGCCTTTGGCGCTGACGGCATCTTCTGTGCTGTCTTTCCGGCTGCAGCCGCCCAGGATCGTTCCTGTTCCAAGGGCCCCTGCCAGAAGAAAACAGATTCCTTTCTTCAGATTCATGATTGTCTCTCCTTTCTCGTTTCTGTCTATCATCATAACAGGGAATTCTCTAAAAATCTTGAAAAACAGAAAGTTATTTTTCGAGAATTTTTAGAGAATTCTGTGATAAAATGAGAACAGGAAAATTTTCTGACCATATAAAACAATTTCTTAAATGATGGCAGGATTGTGAGAATGTACAGTACGTAACAATCCGTAGATATCATAG
>DWUX01000119.1 GCA_019120545.1 Candidatus Blautia stercoripullorum
GGTATATTCTTCTGGGTCTGGCGATTCTGGCAGTTTTGCTTATTCTGTTTTTCGGAGGCCGTGCCCTGATCGGTATTTTCCGCAGCGAGCCCGCACCGGAAAAACAACAAACAGAACAAGAGAAAAATTCCTCAGAAGATACCGATACCGATGAGGAAAAGGTGGAAGATACCGATACTGATACCAATGCTCTTGAAGAAAATGCGTACCCTGAAGTGAATACCCTGATTGAGTCCTTTTATGCAGCATGGGGTCAGAAAGATACAGATGCCATGAAGAAATTGACAGATAATTTCAGCACTACGGATGAAACAAAAGTTGCTAATGCCACATATATAGAAAGCTATGATAATGTACAGGTTTATACTAAGAAAGGCCTGGATGATGACAGTTATGTAGTATTTGTGTCTTACGATCTGAAATTTCAAGGGATAGATACTCCGGCTCCTGGATTGTCTGAACTTTATGTAATGAAAGATAAAAATGGAGACTGGATGATCCATAATGATGAATCTGATGAAGATGTTCAGGAATGTCTGGAAAAAACCAGACAGGAAAAGGATGTACAGGAGCTCATTGCACAGCTGGAAGAGCAGTATGATCAGGCTTTGGAGTCAGATGAGGAATTAAGCGCATATCTTGCACAGCTGGGCGAAGAGACCAATACAGCTCTTATGGCAGATGACGGCGAAATGCTTACAGCTTCTCAAGATTGTAATGTGAGAGCCGAAGCAAGTACAGCTTCTAAGGTATTAGGAAGACTTCAGGCAGGGGATCAGGTTAAAAAGCTGGAAAATACAGATAACGGCTGGATAAAGATTGAATATAAGGGCGAAGAAGCCTATGTGCATGCGGATTTGCTTCAGTAGTAAGCATTCAGCAGTAAATAAAAACGGGAACACCTTTCGGGTGCTTCCCGTTTTTTTGAATTTATATGGAAGAAGAAGGCTCATTCTCCAGCCTTCATGGCAGAGGTATCCAGACTGCCGTCTTCTTTAAGAAAATAGGACTTTCCGTCTATGGTGATCCATCCGGTAGCCATAGAACCGTCTTTATAAAAATAATACTGTTTATCTTTGATTTTTCTCCAGCCGGTCATCAGCTGGCCGTTGGCAAGGTAGTATTTTTTCCCCTGGGAGGTTACCCAGCCTTCCAAAAGCTTTCCGTCTTCTGTCAGGAAATACCATTTCCCTTCACTCTCAAAAAGACCAGTTCTGGCGCTTCCGTCGGTATCAATAAAATACCATTTACCATTTTGTTTCATCCAGCCGGAGTCGGCCAGTATCCCTTCCTGGGTAAGGTAATAGCGTTTGCCCTTTACCGTGATCCATCCGGTCTGTTCTTTTCCATCGGCGCCTACATAATGCCTTTGCTTTCCTTCATCTACCCAGGTGTTTTTTGCCATGGATCCGTCCTGACCCATATAATAACGGCTGCCGCCGTTATGGATCCACCCGGTAGCCATAGAGCCGTCTTCCCGGAAGAAATAGGTTTTTCCTTCTATTTCTTTCATACCTGTTGTGACTGCTCCACTTTCATCCAGATAGTATTTTTTATTATCTCTGTCTACCCATCCGGGAGATACAGAGCCGTCATCAGAAAACAGATATTCTTTTCCCTCGATTTCTGTAAATCCAACTGCCATGACGCCTAAAGAAGAAAAATAATATTTTTTTCCCTCGATTTCTGTCCAGCCGATTTTAGGCGAGCCGTTTTCATCCAGATAATATTTTCCCTGATCATCTTCAAACCATCCGGTTTCCGGAGTGCCGTCAGGATTCCGGTAATAAAGTTTTCCCATCTCCTGGACCCACCCTGTCCTTACATAGCCTTTTTCATCGAAGTAATAGGTGACGCCGTCGATTTCCTGACTGGTATTCTGCGCAAATGTGCCGTCGTGATATTCAAGACGGCGGCCGGTATCGTTAAATATCCAATGATCTTCCATCCGGCTTTCTTTTCTATTGTCCAGCATGATCAGATAGTTTTTAATTCCGCTCATTACAAAAGAAGGGAAAACCAGAAGGAAAAAACCCGAGAAGATCACGAGGAGGGTAAAACATACTCCTTTTATTGTAAACTTCATAGATAACTCCTCTTTGCATATTTTATCTTTTATTATACCTAATACTGATAAAATAGCAAGACAAGAGAGAGACAAATATGTTATAATAAAATTTCATAGAATGAAAACGGAAGGACGAGAAGAATATGCGTTTAAATAAATACCTTAGTGACGCCGGAATCTGTTCCCGCCGGGAGGCGGACCGCCTGATCGAAGCCGGAAGGGTGGAAGTGGATCAGGTAAAGGCTGTGCCCGGCATGCAGGTGGATGATACCTGTGTGATACGGATAGACGGTAAAGAAATTGAACCGGAGGAGAAAAAAGTCCTTCTTGCTTTTCATAAGCCGAAAGGGGTGGAGTGTACCACAGACCCCAGAGTTAAAAATAATGTGATTTCCTATGTGAATTATCCTTTCCGGGTATACTATGCAGGAAGATTGGATAAGGATTCTCAGGGACTTCTTCTTCTGACAAACCGGGGAGATCTGGCTAATGGGATGATGAAGGCGGGAAATTTTCATGAAAAGGAATATGAAGTTACTGTGGATAAACCGGTTACGGATCAGTTTATCTCCAGGATGAGCAGGGGAGTTCCTATTCTGGGCACTATTACCAGAGAATGCAGGGTGCGGAAAACAGGAGAGAGATCCTTTTCCATTGTCCTGACCCAGGGGCTGAACCGGCAGATACGGAGAATGTGCGAGTATCTGGGATATCAGGTAGTCACACTGAAAAGAGTGCGGATCATGAATATCTGTCTGGGAGACCTGCCTGTGGGAGGCTTAAGAGAGATCAAAGGACAGGAGCTGGAGCTCCTGGAAAAAACGCTGAAGGAGAAACCTTCTGTACGGGAAGTGTTCCGGGGAGGAAAACCTGTAAAAAATCCGGGGAAATACAGGACTCCGGGAAAGAAAAAGAAGAGCTAAAGGAGAGAGAGCCCTGATGGATAAGATTAAGAGAATGAAAGAATTGATCCCTGTACTTCAGGAGGCTGCCAAGGCCTATTATCAGGAAGATCGGGAGATCATGAGCAATTTTGAATATGATAAGCTGTATGATGAACTGGAAAATCTGGAGAAAGAAACAGGAGTTACTCTTGCAGGGAGCCCTACGGTTTCTGTGGGATATGAGGCGTTGGATGAGCTGCCCAAAGAAGCTCATGAGACCCCCATGCTTTCTCTTGACAAGACAAAAGATGTAGAGGCTCTCCGGGATTTTATCGGAGATCAGAAGACCCTTCTTTCCTGGAAACTGGATGGACTGACCATTGTCCTGACCTATGGAGATGGAAAACTCCAGAAAGCAGTTACCCGAGGAAACGGCGTGGTGGGAGAGGTGATCACCAATAACGCCAGGGTTTTTAAAAATATTCCTCTCCAGATTTCTTTTAAAGGAGATCTGGTATTGCGGGGTGAGGCCATTATCAATTATTCGGATTTTGAGAAGATCAATGAAGAGATTGAAGATGTAGACGCCAGGTACAAGAACCCCAGAAACCTGTGCAGCGGTTCTGTACGCCAGTTAAATAATGAGATCACAGCCAGAAGAAACGTTCATTTTTATGCTTTCTTCCTGGTGCGGGCCCAGGGGGTGGATTTTCAGAATTCCAGAGAGAAACAGTTTCAGTGGCTGAAGGATCAGGGATTTGAAGTGGTGGAGTACCGGCCGGTGACCAGAGATACTTTAGATGAGGCAATGGAATACTTTTCCACTCAGGTGGCTAAAAACGACTTTCCTTCAGACGGACTTGTTGCCCTGTATGATGATATCGCATACGGAGATTCTCTGGGGACTACTGCAAAGTTTCCAAGAAATTCTTATGCCTTTAAATGGAAAGATGAAATACGGGAAACCACACTGAAAGAAATTGAATGGAGTCCTTCCAGAACCGGACTGATCAATCCTGTGGCTATCTTTGAGCCGGTAGAACTGGAAGGGACCACTGTCAGCCGGGCCAGCGTTCATAATATCAGTATTATGAAAGAACTGCAGCTTGGTATTGGGGATAAGATCCAGGTCTATAAAGCAAATATGATCATTCCTCAGATCGCAGAGAATCTTACCCGAAGCGGAAATCTGGAGATCCCGGATACCTGTCCGGTATGCGGAAAGGAGGCCAGAGTGATCAAAACAAACGAAGTAGAATCTCTTTACTGCATGAATCCTGACTGCCAGGCGAAGAAGATCAAATCTTTTACTCTTTTTGTCAGCCGGGACGCTATGAATATCGACGGGCTGTCTGAGGCTACTCTGGAGAAATTTATCCTGAAAGGCTTTATCAAAGATTTCGGAGATATCTTTGAGATCGGAAAGTACCGGGAAGAGATTGTAAATATGGAAGGTTTTGGGGAGAAATCCTTTGACAATCTTATGGCAAGTCTGGAACGGGCAAGGCATACGACTTTGCCCCGGCTGCTGTACAGTCTGGGGATCGCCAATATCGGTCTTGCCAACGCGAAAGTGATCTGTAAAAAATTTGACTATGATCTGGAAAAAATGATCCACGCCACGGCAGAAGAGATCAGCGGCATAGAAGGGATCGGTCCGGTGATCGCCAAGTCCTACACGGAGTATTTTGCAGATGAAGAAAAGATGAAAAAGTTCCGTCATCTCCTCTCTCATCTGGAATTGGAAGAGGTAAAACAGGAGAACCGCCTTACTCTGGAAGGAAAACAGTTTGTGATCACAGGCAGTGTAAACCATTTTGCCAACCGGGCTCAGCTGAAAGAATATATTGAACAGCGGGGAGGAAAAGTCACCGGAAGCGTTACTTCCAAGACAGATTATCTTATTAATAATGATGTGACATCCAACTCTTCCAAAAACAAAAAGGCCAGGGAGCTGGAGATACCGATTCTGTCAGAAGAAGATTTTCTCCATATGGCGGAAGAGGAATCATAAAAAGACGGGAAAAAGACAGCATGGCAAAGGCTCAGAAGAGGGATTTTTCTCTTAAATATAAAGGACGGGAAACAGATGCAGAAAAATGAAATTAAAGCGGAAGGCCTGAAAAAGGTGAGAAAGATCATCTATGGCAGGACATTGGTGGTGGCGGCAGCCTTTCTTATCCAGTTTGCCCTGCTTTTAGGAGGGTTTATATTTCTCAGTGATTACAGCTTTGTGCTGTATGGTTTTTTTATTATTATCAGCGCCAGTGTGGTGATCTACTTATATAATGCCAGGGGAATCCCGGATTTTAAGCTTGTATGGATGCTTCCTATCATTGTGCTGCCGGTAGTGGGGTCCCTTCTATATCTGTATTTTACTATGCAGCCGGGTACGAGACTGATCTATAAGCGGCTGACAGAATTATCAGAAGAAACCAGGAAATATGTAACGCAGAAACCGGAAGTTAAAGAAAGGCTCCGGATGACAGATTCCCAGACTGCCCATCTGGCAGATTATCTGTCCGGGTATGCAGATTCTCCTGTTTATGACCATAGTTCTGTGAAGTATTATTCTTTGGGGGACTATCAGTATGAGGATATCCTTTCTGAGCTGAAAAAAGCGGAGAAGTTTATTTTTCTGGAATTCTTTATTATAGCGGAAGGAGAAATGTGGGAGAGTATCCTGGACATCCTGAAAGAGAAAGTAAAAGAAGGAGTAGAGGTCCGGGTAATGTATGACGGAACCTGCGTTCTGTCCCTGCTTCCCTATTTTTATCCGGAACTTCTGGAAAAAGAAGGGATCGCCTGCAAAATGTTCGCCCCTATCAAACCGGTGTTTTCCACTCATTATAATAACAGAGATCACCGGAAGATTCTGGTCATTGACGGAAAAACTGCCTTTACCGGCGGAACGAACCTGGCAGATGAATATATTAACCGCAAACTGCGGTTTGGCCACTGGAAGGACACGGCAGTGATGATCAAGGGGAAGGCTGTGGAAAACTTTACTTACATGTTCCTGGAAATGTGGAATGTTTCGGAAAAAAGACCGGAAGATTATCAGCGCTACAGGACACCCCAGGAATTTTCTATGCCCAATGACGGCTTTGTGATCCCCTATGGTTCCTGCCCTTATGGCAGCGAGAGAGTGGGAAAACAGGTGTACATGGATATCCTGAATACGGCAAAGGATTATGTCCATATTATGACCCCATATCTGATCCTGGATCATGAATTTCTTATGACCTTGATCTATGCGGCAAAACGAGGAGTAGAAGTCCGGATTATCATGCCCCATATCCCCGATAAAAAGACGGCCTTTGCCCTGGCAAAGACCTATTATAACGAACTTCTGGAAGCAGGGGTGGAGATTTATGAGTATGAACCGGGCTTTGTCCATGCAAAGGTCTTTGTGTCA
>DWUX01000015.1 GCA_019120545.1 Candidatus Blautia stercoripullorum
CTGTAAGAGTATAATAAAGTATGCGGAAAAATCCGCAGCCGATATACTTTTACAGTCTTTTGTAATTTGATTAAATCACTATTTTATCGGCAGCTTAATATATAGGGCGTCCTATCTGGCTCTGTATGCAGATGAGGCGTCCATTACATAGATCGGAGAGCGGAAAGATGAATTATACTTATATACTCCGGTGCAGGGATGGAACTTTTTATACAGGATGGACAAACAATCTGGAGAAAAGGCTGATCTGCCATAATGAAGGAAAAGGAGCAAAATATACCAGAGCCAGACGGCCGGTAGAGTTGGCTTATTATGAGTCTTTTCAGACAAAAGAAGAGGCTATGAGACGGGAATGGGAAATTAAAAGATTGACAAGGAAGGAAAAAATAGAATTGATAGGAGCGAAAAAATGCAGAAATAAGTAAAAACAGAAATTAAAAAGAATCTGAGTCTGGAACTCTGTATCCTGGATAAGAATACAGGGCTCCGGACTTTTTTATTCTTATATTACCTTTTTCAGGTTATACTGGTCATCTACAATGAGAAGATCCCCATATTTTCCGGGGGTGATGGAGCCTGTCTTATCATAGATCCCGATACTTTTTGCCGGATTTCTGGTGGCGGCAAAGATGGCTGCGGATTCGGGAATGCCGAATTCCATAGCTTTTTTCATGCAGTCAAAAAGGTTTGTGGCAGAGCCTGCCAGGGTGCCGTCAGCCAGGGAGGCAAAACGGTCCTTCATGTAGACTGCCTGTCCTCCCAGTTCGTATTGACCGTCGGGCATTCCTGTAGCCATCATGGAATCGCTGATCAGACAGATTCTCTCTTCACCGAACATTTTAAATGCAGCCCGGATCATGGAAGGATGAATGTGATAACCATCGCAGATCAGTTCTGCCATACAGTTTTCAGTATCCAGAGCAGCGCCTATTACGCCGGGATCTCTGTGGGCAAAAGGCGGCATGGCATTAAAAAGATGAGTTACATGAGCAGCTCCGGCTTCCATAGCTGCTTTTGTACAGTCATAGTCGGCAGTGGTATGGCCGATAGAGATTGTGACTTCATCTTTCAGTTCCCGGATAAAGTCAAGGGCTCCATCTTCCTTTGGAGAGAGGGTTACCAGCTTTATGATATTTCCGCAGCGTTCATTGCAGAGCCGGAAAAATTCTGGATCCGGAGGGCAGATGTGCTCTGCTGCCTGGGCTCCCTTTTTCTTTACGTCTACAAAAGGCCCCTCCATATTGATGCCGGCGATCCTGGCCATGTCAGAGGAGGTTTCCATGTCCTTTACAGAAGAGAAAATATCCAGCAGCTGTTCTTTTGATAAAGTCATGGAAGTGGGGCAGTAGGAGGTGATCCCATGTTCCTTTTCATATTTCAAGATTACTTTTAACCCTTCCCGGTCTGCATCGCAGAAATCATGTCCAAAGGCACCGTGACTGTGTATGTCCACCAGTCCGGGAATCGCTTTTAGTCCGCCGGCATCAAATTCTGTCTTATCTGTTACTTCTTTTTCACTGGAGACCAGAAAACCCTTTTCTATATAGATATTTTTTTTCAGAAAGGTTCCGTCTTCCTGGAAAACCATTGCATTTCTGATAATCATAAAATTCTCCTTTTTTGTCCTGGATCAGCAGGTTTTTGTTAAAAATCTATAATCTGTGTTTTTATTATAATTCTACCGGGAGATTATTTCAATGTAAGAAATAAAAGGAGAAAGAACTTTCATGGCTTATGCAGAATGCTAAAAAAATAAGAGATAAAAAAGCACAAAATTATTCACTGTGACAAAAGGTGTGAAAGAAACGTTCCATATTGATAAGCAGTTTAGAAGCTTCTGCGATGAGGTGGTGCTTTGCGCAGTGAAGGAAAACCTTGAGACAGGTAAGGCCATCTCTCCTCAGTTTCCCATTCTGATCATGGTGGATATTATATATTCCAGGATGCTTAGATCGGATAAATTCCATAGGGAAACTCTCCATGATTATACCCTGGAGGCCTTAGATGAAAGAGGATGATATTTCATCCTGAAAATATTTTGTTCTACAGGTTCATTCCGCAGCATACCGGGATGAACCTGTAATAAATATAAAAATTAATAGTTTTCTACTTTTCTTTCAAAGTAAGCCTTTGGATGAGCGCATACCGGACAAACTTCAGGAGCTTCCTCCGCCATATGTACATATCCGCAGTTCCTGCACTTCCAGCCCAAAGGAGCGTCTCCCTTAAAGGTCTTATCTGCTTTGTAGCTTTCCAGAAGTTTACGATAACGTTTTTCATGGGCTGCTTCTACTTTTGCAACCCCTTCAAATTTAGCGGCCAGTTCCGGAAAGCCTTCTTCTCTGGCTTCTCTTGCCATCCTGGCATACATATCCGTCCACTCATAGTTTTCTCCTGCAGCGGCGTCCTCCAGGTTAGCCGCTACATCATGGATACCATGGATTTCCTTAAACCACATTTTTGCATGCTCTTTTTCCTGATCCGCTGTTTCCAGATAAAGAGCAGCCAGCTGTTCATATCCGGCCTTCTTAGCCGCGGAAGCATAAAAAGTGTATTTGTTTCTTGCTTCTGATTCTCCTGCAAAGGCAGCCAATAAGTTCTGCTCTGTTTTTGTACCCGCATATTTGCTCATAGTAAAAACCTCCCTAAAAAGTCAATAAACCGGCACATAGTTAAATAACCTATTTACTTATGTGCCGGTTTCAAGTTTCAATATGATTTTATGTTTTTTTATTAGCCGAAGTATCTCTTCAGAAGACCTGCGAAAGCTTTTCCGTGACGAGCTTCGTCTCTTGCCATTTCATGAACTGTGTCATGGATAGCATCCAGATTAGCTGCTTTTGCACGTTTAGCCAGATCAAATTTACCAGCTGTAGCTCCGTTTTCAGCTTCTACACGCATTTCCAGATTTTTCTTTGTGCTGTCTGTAACAACTTCGCCTAACAGTTCAGCAAATTTAGCTGCATGCTCAGCTTCTTCATAAGCTGCTTTTTCCCAGTATAAGCCGATTTCAGGATATCCTTCTCTGTGAGCAACTCTTGCCATAGCCAGGTAC
>DWUX01000120.1 GCA_019120545.1 Candidatus Blautia stercoripullorum
GTAAGACCGCTGTCCTACACAACAAAGCAATCTTACCATATCTATTACTGTTTTTCAACAGTTTTTTTATTTTTCTCTCAAACAACAATATTTGTGATCATGCCGATGCCCTCTACATCACATTTTACTACATCTCCCGGCATCAAAAATCTGGGAGGAATCATTCCCATTCCTACCCCTGCCGGCGTTCCCATAGATATGATGGTTCCTGCCTTCAGCACCATACCGCTGGAAAGCTCGCTGATCACATGGGGAATATCGAAAATAAAACGGTCTGTACTGCTGTGCTGTCTCAAAACCCCGTTCACCTGACTTTTGATAGAAAGAACCGGTGGCCGTTTTACCACATCTTCTGTAACAATAAAAGGCCCCATAGGAGTAAATCCGTCCATACTCTTTCCAAAATACCACTGCTTATGCCTGGTCTGAACATTTCTGGCGCTCACATCGTTGATCACAGTGTACCCAAATACATATTCAAAGGCATCTTCCCTCTTAACATGCGAGGCATCCTTTCCAATGATCACGCCCAGCTCCGCCTCGTAATCCAGGCTGTCTACTAAGCCGGGGTATGAAGGAATGGTTCCTCCGTCAGGAGTCGCTTCATTTACCCTCTTTGAGAAATATACAGGATATTCCTCCTCCCTTTCAAAAGCTTCTTTTTTGTAACGGGCAGATTCTTCCCCGTGATCCTTAAAATTCATTCCAAGACAGATAATATCCTGCCGCGGATGAGGAATAGGTGCACAGTGAATAACCTCATCATAATCCAGAGTTTCCCCTTCCACAGAGGATAAAGAATTTCTCAGCATTTCCATCTCCTCCGGTTTGATATGTTCGATCAGATCGTTCATATCTTTAAAATAAAGCTGAAAAGTTTCTAACGGATAAAAACGCTGAAAAGCGTTGGCACACATAACCCCCAGACGTTCTTTATCATCCCCCTGAAGTTTATAAGTAAGTAATTTCATTCTCTGCCCTCCTCTTAGCCGATTAAAACAGCTATAAAATTTCGCACCCTGTATTATAAGAATGCTATGATTTTATAGTAGCATACTGCACAAAAGTTTTCCATATGATTTTCTTAAATTTCTATATTTCCCGATTGTTGCTTTTGGTTGTACTCTTCCTTTTATTTATGTATAATAATTAATTGAACAACTTGTTGTTAATTCCGCTGTTTTTGCGGATGCTAAGTCAAAGCCCCGGTCAAACATCGAGGTATTTGACCCACGCGGCAGTCGTCAAATAGGCATGCAGTCATGTCTGCTTGGCTCGTTGACCGCGAAAATAAAATAGCCCTCAGGGCTGTATGAATAAAATAAAGGGATGAAACCATGATGAATATTAGAAGACTTTTAGCTGTATGGAGCGCCCATCTGATCAAAACTGTCTGTCAGCTTACCGGACGGCAGGGAGTGACCCTGGCGGGAAAAATTGCTCTGTCTATTTATCCGCCTATTTTAAAAGAACTTGCAGGAGAAATAAAGAAAGAAATTTTTGTAGTCTGCGGCACCAATGGGAAAACTACGACCAATAATCTCCTGGCCTCCGTGCTGGAAGGAAACGGGTACAAAGTAGTATGTAATCATACCGGCTCCAATATGCTGAACGGAGTGGCATCTGCCTTTGTCCTTGCGGCAGGTTTTTCCGGCCATTTAAAAGCCGACTATGCCTGCATTGAAATAGACGAGGCATCTACCGTCCGGGTATTTCCCCATTTCCGTCCTGACTATATGGTGCTGACCAATCTCTTTCGTGACCAGCTGGACCGGTACGGTGAAATCGATATTACTATGGATCTTCTTTCCAGAGCCATGAAAATGGCTCCTGAAATGAAAGTGCTGGTAAACGGAGATGATTCTCTTTCCACATACCTGGCTCTTGAAAGCGAAAACCCTCACTTTACCTTCGGAATCGGTGAACAGGTGTTTAAAGACGAAGACACCCGGGAAATCCGCGAAGGACGTTTCTGTAAACGATGCGGTGAGAAAATGGAGTATCATTTTTATCACTACAGCCAGTTAGGGGATTACTACTGCCCCCGTTGCGGTTTTAAACGTCCCAAACTGGACTTTAACGGAAGTAATATATCCCTCACAAATGGAATCTCCTTTGATGTAGGAAATTTTCATGTACAGGCTAATTACCGGGGTTTTTATAATGTTTATAACATTCTGGCAGTTTACGGCGCGGCTTCTCTGGCAGGTGTGTCACTGGATAACTTTAACAAAATCCTGGGAGATTACACGCCTCAGTTCGGACGGAACGAATTATTTCAGATTTCTGGCACTAAGGTTATGCTGAATCTGGCAAAGAACCCTGCCGGATTTAATCAGAATATCTCTGCAGTAATGACAGATACTTCCCCAAAGGATATTATCATACTTATCAATGACAACAGTCAGGACGGCACTGACGTATCCTGGCTCTGGGATGTGGATTTTGACCGCCTTGCCAATGCAAATGCCGCTTCCATCACAGTATGCGGCATCCGGTGTCAGGATATGAGGCTCCGGCTGAAATATGTGGATATTCCATGCAGCCTGGAACCGGATATTGAAAAGGCCATTACCGATAAAGTTCAAAACGGTGTAAAAAATCTCTACGTGCTGGTAAACTATACCGGCCTGTATACCACCCACAATATTCTAAAAAGAATGGAGGGCAAATCATGAAACTGACCATCGGGCATTTATATCCTGACCTCTTAAATCTTTACGGAGACCGGGGAAATATTCAATGTATGATGAAGCGAAGCCAATGGAGAGGAATCGAAGCAGAAACTATTGAATTCACTTTGGAAGATACCATAGATTTTTCCAAATTGGATATTGTGCTTCTGGGCGGCGGTTCCGACCGGGAGCAGATGATCGTCTGCAGTCAGTTAAGAAACATCCAGAAAGACTTCAAAAGCTATGTAGAAGACGGCGGATCTGTTCTTGCCGTCTGCGGCGGATATCAGCTTTTAGGTCATTATTACAAAACGGAAGAAGGCACTATTGAAGGCCTGTCTCTGGTAGACCTCTATACGGAGCAGGGAAGCCCCCGTCTCATTGACAACATTGTCCTGGAAAACAAAGACTTTTCTCTTCCCATCGTCGGATTTGAAAATCATGGAGGACGTACTTATATCGGAGATAACCGTCCCTTTGGAAAAGTTTTATACGGACACGGAAACAACGGAGAAGATCAAACCGAAGGCGTGCTGTACAAAAATGTTGTAGGCACCTATCTCCATGGCCCACTCCTTCCGAAAAACCCTCATATTTGTGATTATCTCCTCTCCAATGCATTGAAGAGGAAATATGGGAAAGGCGATCTGGCTCCTTTAGATGACACTCAGGAAAAAGAAGCCAATCAGTACATTTATCATCGTTTTGTAAAACAAGACTAGACAAAGCAGACGGAAACCGGATTATAATAATCCAAGGCTTCCGTCTGCTCTGTTTTCTATTTTTCCTCTTAAATTTTCATGTTTAAAATTTTTTTCAAAAAAGTGTTGACAATTCGAAATTTATATAGTATTATAACTTTTGTCTTCAGCAGACAAGAAAAACTAAAAAACCTGCGGGTGTAGTTCAGTGGTAGAACACCAGCCTTCCAAG
>DWUX01000121.1 GCA_019120545.1 Candidatus Blautia stercoripullorum
CAGGGGATCAGTTTTAACTTTAAAGACTGGACCATAGATGCTTACCGCCGGGTTTTGGAAAATGATATGATCTGGAGAGGGTTTGCAAACTCCCTTTTCTATTCAGCGGCATTTACTTTAATTTCAGTGTTTATCACACTGCTGGCAGCTTATCCAATGTCAAAGAAGGAATTTGTCGGAAGAGGTTTCTTTAATGTGATCTTTGTTATTACCATGTTCTTCAACGGTGGTATGATCCCTACATTTATTCTGATCAATCAGCTGCATATGGTAAATACCATATGGGCAATCCTTCTTCCGGGTGCAGTGAACGTATGGAACCTGATCCTGGCCAGAACTTATTATCAGTCTACGCCGAAGGAGCTGAGAGAGGCATCCGCTATTGACGGTGCCAATGAGATCCAGCATTTCTTTAAAATTTTAATGCCGGTATGCAAGCCTATCATCGCTGTACTGGCACTGTATTCCTTTGTTGGAATGTGGAACAGTTATTTTGATGCAATGATCTATTTAAATGATGCCAATCTTCAGCCGCTGCAGCTAGTGCTCCGCTCAATTCTGGTACAGAACACACCGCAGCCTGGTATGATCGCAGATATCCAGAGTACGGCAGAAATGGCAAAGGTTGCAGAACTCTTAAAATATGCTACCATAGTAGTATCCAGCCTTCCGCTGCTGATTATGTATCCCTTCTTCCAGAAGTATTTCGACAGCGGCATTATGGTTGGCTCTGTAAAAGGTTGATGGAGGGATATATAGTATGAAGAATAAGAAAATAAAAAAATTAGCGGCATTATTTGTTTCCGCAGTTTCTGTGCTTTCTCTGGCAGGCTGCGGAGGCAGCGGCCATCAGGCTGCTGACGTGGATCCGGATACACCGGTGAGCGAAGTATCCTTTCCCCTCAAAGAACAGGGGGAACTTTCCTTTATCACCAGTGCTCCGGCCACCAGTACTCAGGATCCAAATGAAAGAATGATCTTTAAAAGGCTGGAGAAACAAACCAATGTGCATATAGACTGGACATGTTTTGTGGCAGACCAGTTTGCGGATAAAAAGAATCTGGCACTGGCCCAGTTTGGAAATCTTCCTGACGGACTTTTCAACGCCAGCATGAGCGATTATGACCTGCTTCGGTATGCAAAACAGGGGATCATTATTCCTCTGGAAAATCTTATCGATAAATATATGCCGAATCTTCAGGCTGTTTTTGAGAAATATCCGGAATATCGGACCATGTGTACCGCTCCCGACGGACACATCTATTCCTTCCCCTGGATCGAGCAGCTGGGTGAAGGGAAAGAGGCAATCCAGGCTATCGGTGATATCCCATATATCAACAAGAAATGGCTGGACTGCCTGGGATTGGATATCCCTACTACCGTAGATGAACTGGAACAGGTGCTTATCGCTTTCAGGGATAACGCAGATAAGATCCAGGAAGAGTGCGGAGTAGAGGGCGATGTGATCCCGATGTCCTTTATCATCAATAACGGCGACCAGGATCCAGCTATCCTGATCAACGGCTTTGGAGAGGGATATGGAGATACAGCAGACCATTTCGCGGTGACAGACGAAGGTGAAGTTATCTATACAGCCGTTCAGGAAGGCTATAAAGAAGGAATTGAATGGCTTCATAAACTGGTAGAGGAAGATCTTGTGGACCCTGAAGCCTTTACTCAGGAATGGTCTACCTATGTTGCAAAGGGTAAAAACCACAGATACGGACTTTGCTTTACCTGGGATATTGCAAATATTGATAACTATGATGACTATGTAATGCTTCCGGCTCTTGCAGGACCGGATGGATTAGTGAATATCACCAGACAGAACAACAGCGAGACCAGCGGTTTTGAAAGAGGCCGGTGTGTACTGACAACCAGCTGCAGGGATACAGCTCTGGCAGCGGCCTGGATCGACCAGATGTATGCGCCGCTCCAGTCTGTGCAGAATAACTGGGGAACCTACGGCGAAGAAGGAAAGCCAAATATCTTTGAAATGAGCACAAATGCTGAGGGCGGAGAAATGTTAAAACACGAAGATCTGGGAGACAATTCTCCGGTAGAAGTCCGGGAATCTCAGTCTGTAAACGGTCCTCTGGCAGTACTGAACGATTATTATAACGTGTATGTGACACAGCCGGACGATGCAAAATGGCGTCTTGACAATATGCATGAAACTTATCTGAAAGACATGCACAGTCAGTATGTATATCCAAATGTATTTATGAGTATTGATGATACGAATAAAGTATCCCAGTATGATACAGATATTAAAAAATATGCAGAACAGAAAAAGGCCGACTGGATACTGAACGGCGGTATCGAAGAAGAATGGGACAGCTATCTGGAAAAGATGGAAGACTATGGCCTGTCAGACTATCTGGCCATCAAACAGAAGTATTTTGACCAGTACCAGGAGTCTCTGACCCAGGAAAATACAGCAGCTACGCAGGATACTCAGTCCTGAAAAGAATCTAGGGCAATATAGGAGGAAAAGCAGAATATGAGTATGGAAAGCAGAATAGAAGTCAGCGAAGCTTTAAAAAAGGCAAGAGAATATGAACTGAAAAATATAACAGAAGAAGTAAACCGGCAGAAACCTTCTTTCCATGTATGCGCACCTATCGGGTGGATCAATGACCCCAACGGATTTTCCGTATATAAAGGAGAATACCATCTTTTTTATCAATACTATCCTTATGCAAAAGCCTGGGGACCTATGCATTGGGGCCATAGTGTATCTAAGGATTTAGTAAATTGGAAAAATATGCCGGCAGCTCTGGCGCCGGATAAAGAGTATGATCACGCAGGCTGCTTTTCCGGAAGCGCCCTGGAGTATGAAGGACAGCATGTATTGTTGTATACAGGTGTAGAGGAAAAAGAGACAGAAGATGGAAAGCAGATCCGGCAGACCCAGTGTCTGGCTATAGGAGACGGAGTGGACTATCGGAAAACAGAAGACAATCCGGTAATCTATCCTGAGGGGCTTCCTGAGGGAAGCAGCCTGGAAGATTTCCGGGATCCTAAGATCTGGCAGGAGGGAGATACCTTCTATGCAGTTATAGGAAGCAGGAGCAAAGACGGCAGCGGTCAGATACCGGTCTATTCTTCCAAGGATCTGCGGAACTGGAGCCTGGTAAGTATCCTGGATAAATGTGAAAATCAATATGGAAAAATGTGGGAGTGTCCAGACTTTTTCTTCCTTGATGACAAGGCTGTCCTGCTGACTTCCCCTCAGGATATGGAGTCAGAAGGCTTGGAATTTCACAGTGGGAACGGAACCCTCTGCATCATAGGAAACTGTAGCAGAGAGGATTTTATCCTCCATCGGGAGAAAATCCATACAATTGATTATGGCTTGGACTTTTATGCTCCGCAGACTACCCTTACTCCAGATGGGAGAAGAGTTATGATCGCCTGGTTCCAGTCCTGGGACAACCACCTTTCTCCTGAGCATTTGGCATGGGGCGGCATGATGACTATGCCTAGAGAACTTCAGGTAAAAGAGGGAAGACTTTATCAGAATCCTGTCCGGGAGCTGGAGCAGTACCGCACTGGAAAGATACAGCATGAAGGTGTAAAAATCCGGGAAAAACAGTCTCTGGAAGGAATCCGGGGACGTCAGATGGACCTTACTGTGGAGATTCAGGGGAAAGATTATGACAAGTTCAAAATTTATCTGGCAATGGATGAAAAGCATTATACCGCTGTTATCTATGACAGAAGAGAAGGCATCCTTACTTTTGACAGAAGATACTGCGGAGACAGGAGAGACAGGATACATACCAGGGAAATGACAGTAGAGGAAAAAGAAGGAAAACTTAAACTGCGGATCCTGGTAGATAAATATTCTGTGGAGATTTTTGTTAATGACGGTGAAAAGGCAATGTCCTCTTTGATCTACACAGGGCTGGAAGCAGAGGAAATCGCTTTTGAAGCCAGAGGAGAAGCAGAAGTTTCCGTCTGCCAGTATAATATGAAAAAATCTGAGAAATAATTGCTATAATAAAGAAAGATTTCCGATAAAGCTTGCGAAAACAGGAAAAAAAAACTATAATTTA
>DWUX01000122.1 GCA_019120545.1 Candidatus Blautia stercoripullorum
GGAAGCATAGCTCAGCTGGGATGAGCGTTCGCCTCACACGCGAGAGGCCACGGGTTCGAGCCCCGTTGCTTCCACTTAAAAAGGTACTGTATATTCAGTACCTTTTTTGTATCCGAAAATAGGGATGCTCATAAAGTATACAAAGCCACCATGAGAGGCATAGTCACAATGCAGACCAGGGTAGTCAGTACGTTAATGGCACTGGCGTAGGGGGCATGATTGTCGTAGAGCTGGGCCATCTGAGTAATAGTGGTAGCTGAGGGAGTGATCACTGCCAGAAGGCTGATGAGCAGGATCGTCTGTGCGTGGACCATGGGAACCCCGTGGCTGAGAAAGCGGAGAAACAGCAGTACGGCTCCCGGAAATACCACCATTTTCAAAAAAACTATCAGATAGATCCGCTTTCCTGTGAAAACTTCTTTCCAATGAACTTCCGCCAGGAGCATTCCCAGGACCAGCATACTTATAGATCCGATTGTAGAGGATAAGGTATCGATGGTATCTGTCAATACAGAAGGCAGAGGAAGCTGGGTAAAAAACAGCAGAATCCCCACAGCAATGGCGATCAGATTAATATTGGAGAGGATCTTCTTCCAGTTTATCCCTCTGCTTTCTTTCATGAGAGACTGGCCATGTGTCCAGAGAACAATAGTCTGAACACAGAGAAATGCGCTGGCATAGATCACCCATTCTTCTCCGAGAACAGCAGTTACCAGAGGAATGATCAGATTTCCTGCATTTGAGTAGATCAGAGAGGCCTTTTCCACAGAACTGAATTTCAGGAACTTCCCGAGGACCCGGCAAAGGAGAAATAAGATCACATGGATGAGAACTGCCGCCAGAAGAGCCAGCAGGAAACCGTTCCGGATCTCTCTGGAGTAATCAATCTGGAAAGCACCTATGATCACACAGGGCATGATGAGATACAGGGTGATCACAGAGAGTGTCCTGCTTTCCTGGGACCTTACAAGATGAAGTTTTACCAGCAGGAACCCGCAGCCCATGATCAGAAACAGTACGGCAAGCTGCCTGGCCAGTAATATAGAAATCATAGCAATTATCTCCTGTTGTTTATAAAGTCGAAATGATTATAGCACTTTGGCGGTAAGAAATCTATGTTTCATCTCCGGTTGTTACAGGAATCTCTCTGTGATAGAATGTAGACATCTGACAAAGAAAGATTTTGACGGAAGGAGGACGAGTATGAAAAAAATATTAGTGATCCTTGGGGGAGGACGTCCGAAAGGGAATACCGCCCGGCTGGTTCAGGCTTTTATGGAAGGAGCCAGAGAAGCAGGTCATGAAACAGAGCTGGTATCTCTTATAAAAACAGAGGTAAAGGGATGCTTGGGCTGCAATGCCTGCCGCTATGGAAAACCTTGTATCCAGAAAGACGGATTTAATGAGATAGTCCCTAAGATCCGCAAGGCAGATCTGGTGGTCTTTGCCTCTCCTCTTTACTTCTGGACTATTTCTTCCCGCTTGAAAGCTTTTATTGAGCGGTTCTACTGTATTGCTCAGGAGGACTCGGATCCGCCTCTTGGAAGATATGAAAAATATCCGGTAAAGGACAGCGCACTGCTGATGACTTCCGCAGATGATTTTTTCTGGACTTTTGAGCAGGCAGTTTCTTATTATCAGTTTGCAGTTGTAAATTACATTGGATTTCAGGATAAAGGCATGCTTCTGGCAGGAGGCTGCGGGGATACCAACGGCAAGCCCCAGATAGAGAAGACAGATCATCTGAAACAGGCTTATGAGTTTGGAAAAGATATTTATGAGACAGAAAAAAAGCTGAAATAAATGAAGGCTGCAAGAGAAAAGGAGGAGATCACCTATGAAAATAGAATTAAAACCATGGACTTTGGAAGATAAAAAAGATCTGGCCCAGTTATGCCACAATGCAGACCGGCAGTTTCTTTCTGACCGTCTGCCCTATCCCTATACAGAGGAGAATGCCCAGTGGTGGATCGGCATGGCGGAAAAACAGGAGGGAAAGGAGGGTGTTTTCCGGGCAATCCTGGCAGATGGAAAGATCGTTGGAAACATTTCTGTGGAGAGAAAAGCCGATGTTTACAGAAAAGATGGAGAGATCGGCTACATGCTGAAAGAAGAATACTATTCCCAGGGGATCATGACGGAAGCGGTAAGACAGATCTGCCCTCTGGCTTATAAAGAGCTGGATCTTATCCGCATTACCGGACTGGTCTATGAGCCCAATATTCCTTCCAGAAAGGTGCTGGAAAAGAATGGATTTGTCCTGGAAGGCGTTATGAAAAAGGCAGTTACCAAGGGCGGCAAGATCTATGATCTCTGTATTTATGGAAAGTGTAGAGAGGAGTAGAAGGATGGAAATGCAGAAATCCAACTATCAGATCATGCAGGGACAGATGGCTGAAAGATTCCTCCAGTATAACCAGGAACAGATGAAGGAGAAATTTCACCTTCCTTGTGATGAAGAATACATTTACGTTACCTTTGTAAGCAGTCTTTACCGGATAAACCGGAAAAACGGGGAGATCCAGGTCCAGGAGCCGGAGACAAAAGGCTGGAGGCAGACGGATTATAATGAAGCCATGTCCATCTATGATGTGCTCTGCGATTCCAAACCGGACTGCCATCTCTCCGGGAGATTTGTCAGCTTGAACAGTCTGAAAGGAACGGTATTTTCTTCCGGGACTGTGGGAAATATCTTTCAGAAATATACAGGATTTTTTGACGGAAGGACCAGAGAACTGGCAAAAGCCTGTGAAAAACTGGGAGGGATCCCGGAGAAGGTAGGAGATGTAAGCTATCGGCTGGAGATTTTTCCTTTTTTGCCTGCGGTCTTCCAGTTCTGGTATTCTGATGAAGAATTCCCGGCAATGCTGAAGTTTATGTGGGACGAGAATATCCTGGATTATGTCCATTACGAGACCATCTTTTTTATGATGAACCATGTACTGTCCCGGCTGGAGGAGGAGATCCGGAAACAGGAGATCTGACGGGAAAAGGACTTTGAAAAAGTAAGGCAGTTCCGGGGAAATTTCTTGTGTAAAATATCCAAAACAAAAGGAGAAAAACTGGGAAAAACATAGAAAATTAAATTATTTGATAAGTTGGATTGACCTTTTCCAGGAATCATGTTATAGTTCTTCCAGATTTCAGGATGGTGATTAGAAATAAGCCAAACCTATGTATAGAAATATGACGGAGATATTATATTCATTTCTCTGTGCTGTTTCTATACATAGGTTTTTCTTTTGTAAAAATATAGGAGAGAAAGATACGGGGGAAGAAAATGTGAGAATCGAAAAAAGCCTGAATAACAATGTGGCGGTGGTGCTGGATGGACAAGGCGCAGAGAAGATCGTCATGGGAAAGGGGATCTGTTTTAGGAAAAAAGCAGGAGATGAGATCGATCCCGAGATGGTGGATAAGATCTTTTATCTGGCAGAGCCGGAGGCACACAGCAAATTTCAGACCCTGATCCAGGATGTGCCTATGGAGCACATGATACTGGGGGAGGAGATTATTTCAGAGGCTAAGTCCAGACTGGGAAAAAAGCTGAATGATATGATCTATATCTCTCTGATCGACCATGTGCATACGGCTATTGTCCGGTTCCTGGAGGGAATCACGGTAAAAAACGCTCTTCTCTGGGATATCCGGAGATTTTACCGGGAAGAGTATCAGATCGGTCTGTGGGCCCTGGATCATATAGAGGAAAAATGCAAGGTAAAACTGCCGGAAGATGAGGCGGGATTTATTGCCCTTCATCTGGCAAACGCTCAGATGGATGAAGCTAAAATGCACAATATGCAGGAGATCACCAGGATCATGCAGGAGATCGTAAACATTGTCAAATACTTTTTCGGACTGACCTTTGACGAGGATCAGGTGTATTATTACCGGTTTATCACCCATCTGAAATTCTTTGCCAAACGGCTTACAGAGGGGGAAAACTATGAAGACGAGGACAGTGACGATCTCTGGGAAGTTATCCGGAGAAAATATCCCCAGGCCTTCCGCTGTGTGGTGAAGATCACAGAATTTATCCAGAAAAAATACCAGTATAAACTGTCCAAAGAAGAGCAGCTTTACCTGACCATCCATATTGAAAGGGTGGTAAATAAGACAGAAAAATAGAGAGAAAGTTACCAAGTCCGGCATTGTGCCGGAGCAAAAAAGGCTGTCAGGGTGGTGACATTTGGTTGGCCAGACCTTCAGATAAATCTAAACTAATTTTTATTATGGAGGAAAAGACAATGGGAAAGTATGAAGAACTGGCAAAAGAGATTGTCAGAAATGTGGGAGGCAGGGAAAATGTGATCAGCCTTACCCACTGTATCACCAGGCTGCGCTTTAAGCTGAAAGATGAGAGCAAAGCCCACGACCAGGTGCTCAAAGACATGGAAGGAGTAGTCACCGTTATGAAAAGCGGGGGGCAGTATCAGGTGGTGATCGGCAATCATGTGCCGGATGTTTACGCGGATGTGCTGCCCCTGCTGGGGCTGGAAGAAGGTGGAAGTCAGCAGGCGGAAGAAGGGCCTAAGGGAAATCTTTTTAACCGTTTTATTGATATTATTTCCGGGATTTTCCAGCCGATCCTGGGGATCATGGCAGCCTGCGGTATGGTTAAAGGGTTAAACGCCATGTTTGTAGCTATGGGCCTGTACACCGATACCTGCGGGGGCTATATGATCCTCAACGCCATCGGCGACGGACTTTTTACTTATCTGCCTTTGTTCCTGGGCTATACAGCAGCGAAAAAGTTTAATATGAAACCTATGCTGGGTCTGGTCATCGGCGCCATTATGTGTTACCCCTCGATACAGGGAAGTGCCCTGGAGGGAGGAGAAGTTCTGTATACTCTGTTTAAAGGGACAATTTTTGAGTCTCCTGTATACACAGACTTTTTCGGAATCCCTCTTATTGGTATGGATTATACCAGTACCGTGATCCCTGTGATCTTTGTGGTGTATTTTGCTTCCAAATGCGAGAAACTGTTTAACAAATTCATTCCAGATCTGGTGAAGTTTTTCTTTGTGCCTATGCTGACTCTTCTGGTGACGATTCCGGTAGGCCTTCTGGTCATCGGACCGGTGGCTACCTTTGGATCCAATATTATTGCAGAAGCAGTTATGAGTGTCCGGAACTTCAGCCCCATGCTGGCAGGAGCCATTGTGGGACTGACCTGGCAGATCCTGGTCATTTTCGGACTGCACTGGGGCTTTATACCGGTATATATCAACAATATCATGACTAACGGATATGACAACGTAATGATGCCATTTTTCGCCTGTACCTTTGCCACTTCTGCTGTGGTACTGGCGATCTTCTTTAAGACAAAGGATAAAAAGCTGAAAGAAATGGCTCTGCCCAACTTTATTTCCGGCATTTTCGGCGTAACGGAACCGGCTATTTACGGTATCCTTCTTCCTCTGAAAAAGCCATTTATCATCAGCTGTATCGCCGGAGGCATCGGAGGAGGTTTTTACGGAGCTTTTAACTTCCGGAAATTTATGATGGGAGGCATGGGAATTTTTGAATTTCCTGCTATGATCGAGCCGGACGGAAGTCTGGGAAATCTTTATGTGGCCATTGCAGGCGCCCTTCTTTCTATGATCATTGCCTTTATTGCCACCATGATCCTCTATAAAGAGGAAAAGCCGGAAACTGCCGGACCTGGAGAGATAAATCAGGCTGTTCCGGAAAAGATCACAGAAGAGAAGAAAGCTGGTTCTATCCTGGCCCAGTGCCAGATTGCAAGTCCTTTAAAGGGAAAAGTTCTGCCTCTGGACCAGATGAAAGACGACGCTTTTGCTTCCGGAGTCCTGGGAAAAGGAGCGGCTGTCCTGCCGGAAGAAGGAAAGGTTTACGCTCCTGCAGACGGAGAGATCACTACCCTGTTTCCTACTCTTCACGCCCTTGGAATGATGACAAAAGACGGCGTGGAGCTGCTGATCCATATAGGACTGGATACGGTGCAGCTAAACGGGGAAGGCTTTAAAGCCCATATAAGCCAGGGAGAGCAGGTAAAGAAAGGGCAGCTTCTCATTGAGTTTGATATGGATTTCTTGGAGAAAAAAGGTTACTGTCTGGAAACCCCGGTGCTGGTGACCAATTCTGATGATTTTCTGGAAGTGGCGGCAGTTGCGGGAGAGCAGGTAACTCCGGGAGAAACTCTTTTAAAAGTTCTGAAGTAGAGGTGAGAATATGGGATTTCAGAAAGGTTTTTTATGGGGCGGAGCTTCTGCCGCCAACCAGTATGAAGGAGGCATTTTTGAAGGCGGAAGAGGCCTTGCCAATGTAGATGTATGCCCGGCAGGAAAAGACAGGAATGCGGTGATCACAGGTCACAGGAAAATGCTGGAAATGGATGAGGAACATATTTATCCCGGCGTTCAGGCAGTGGATTTTTACCACCGCTTCCGGGAGGATATCCGCCTGTTGGGAGAAATGGGATTTCAGGCTTTCCGCCTGAGTATTGCCTGGACCAGGATTTTTCCAAATGGAGATGAAGAGGAGCCTAATGAGGAAGGCCTTCGGTTTTATGAGGAAGTCTTTCAGGAATGCAGAAAATACGGGATACAGCCCCTGGTGACCATCTCCCATTTTGACTGTCCTATTTCTCTGATCAAAAAGTACGGAGGCTGGAGAAGCCGGAAGATGATCGATTTTTACCTTCGCCTCTGCCGGACGCTCTTTACCAGATATAAGGAATATGTGACGCTCTGGCTGACTTTTAATGAGATCAATATGATCCTCCATGCCCCTTTTATGGGAGCCGGACTGTGCTTTGAAGAGGGAGAAGAGGAAGAAAAGATCAAGTACCAGGCGGCCCATCATGAGCTGGTGGCCAGCGCCCTGGCTGTGAAGCTGGCCCATGAGATAAACCCGGAAAATAAGGTGGGCTGCATGTTTGCGGCAGGGAGTGCCTACCCCTATACCTGCAAACCTGAGGATGTATGGGAGGCCCTGCTGGTGGATCAGGAAAATTATTTCTTTGTGGACGTTCAGGCCAGAGGGTATTATCCTACCTATGCAGTGAAAAGGCTGAAAAAGAAAGGGGTATTCCCTGTGATGGAAGAAAAAGATCCCCAGATCTTACGGAATTATCCTGTGGATTTTGTTTCTTTTTCTTACTACAACAGCCGGTGTATTGCGGCACCGGGAGGAAATTCTGAAGAGGCAGAGGGAAATCTTTTTAAATCTGCCAAAAATCCCTATCTGACTTTCAGCGACTGGGGATGGCCCATCGATCCCCTGGGATTTCGGATCACTTTAAACCAGATATACGACCGGTACCAGAAGCCTTTGTTTGTGGTGGAGAACGGCCTGGGAGCTGTGGATACCCCGGACGAAAGGGGCTATGTAGAAGACGATTACCGGATTTCTTATCTCCGGGATCATATCCGAGCCATGAGAGATGCAGTAGAAGAGGACGGAGTAGACCTGATGGGCTACACCTCCTGGGCTCCGGTGGATCTGATCAGCGCAGGCAGCGGAGAGATGAGGAAACGCTATGGATTTGTTTATGTGGATAAGCAGGAAGACGGACGGGGGACTTTAGACCGTACTCCGAAAAAGTCCTTTTACTGGTATAAGAAAGTGATCGCTTCCAATGGGGAAGATATGGATTAACAGGAAAGAGATGGAATAAAAGAAGAGACAGAAAAGCGGGAACACTGTGTGTGGACAGAAAACAGGGGCAAAGGCTGCCTGGGCTACCGATACAGGGTTTCCGCCTTTTTTGCTTTTATAGTCAGTCGAAGTCCATTTTATCCTGAGAGGTTGACAAGTGCGCTGAAGATAGATGATAATAATCCTTAACAAAACGGAAAATCAGCGAGGTATTTATGAAGATCAGACAGGAAGAAAGAAAAGATTATGGGGAAGTATATAAATTGATCCGGGAAGCTTTTAAAACGGCAGAGCATGCAGACGGCAATGAACAGGACCTGGCAGAAGCTTTAAGAGAGAGCCGGGCTTTTGTGCCGGAGCTGTCTCTGGTAGCGGAGGAGCATGGCGAGATTATCGGCCATATCCTGTTTACAGAGGCAAAGGTAGGGGAAGATACGGTGTTAGCTCTGGCTCCTTTATCTGTAAAGCCCGGATATCAGAGACAGGGCGTTGGAGCAGCTCTGGTCTGGCAGGGACATAAAATTGCCGGAGAATTGGGATATTCCTGGTCTTTGGTCCTGGGAAGCGAAACCTATTATCCCAAATTCGGCTATGTTCCTGCAGAGAAAGTGGGGATCCAGGTTCCGGAAGGCTTTCCTTCTCCTAACTTTATGGCGGCCCGACTCCGGGAAGAAGCAGATCCGATAAAGGCAGAAGTGGTCTATGCCCGGGAATTTGGCCTGTGACAAAAGAAATTTTAAGGAGAAAGACAATGTTTTGTATAAGGATCGGAAATATAGATGAACTGGGAAAAGTTAAAGACTTTTACGATCCTCTTATTGAGGAAATGCAGGAGGCGGAATATAAGCCAGGGTGGAAAAAGGACATCTATCCTACTATGGAAATGCTCAGGGAAGCCCTTGAAAAAGGAGAACTGTATATAGGAGAAGAAGAGGGAAAGACTGCATCATGCATGATCTTAAACCGAACCTGTAATGAGCGGTATCAGGAAATTTCCTGGCCGACGAAGGCCGAGCCTGATCAGGTCCTGGCAGTGCATACTTTTGGCGTCCATCCCAGATTTTCCGGCCGGGGACTGGGGAAAAAGATGATGGAAGAGGCAGTGAAAATAGCCTCAGACAGAGGAATGAAGGCGATCCGCCTGGATGTTCTGGTGGGGAACCTTCCAGCAGAGAAGCTGTATCAGAAAGTAGGATTTCAATATGCAGGTTCCCTGAATATTTTCTATGAGGATACAGGCTGGGCGGACTTTAACCTGTATGAGTACAGCGTTTCAGATAATCTGGCGCAGGAGTCCGGGAATTCGGCATGTGATCAGAGAAACTTTAAGAATAAATTTGAAAAGGCAGCAGCAACATATGAATAAGGTTTATGAGAAAGACGGTTATATCCTGCGTTTGGCAAGAAAGGAAGACGCAGAGGAGTATTATGAAAATAATTTTCAACCATTCGATCCGGAAACTGCCAGATTGACAGGCAGCAGGACGGATTTTACCCATGATGAAGTGGTAGGATTTCTGAAAAAGTGTATTGATGACAAAGACCGGTACGACTTTTTGATTTTTTCTCCTCAGGGGAAGATTATCGGGGAAAGTGTGCTGAATGAAATCGACCGGGAACTGAGAAAAGCTAATTTCCGGATCGCTGTTTTTCATCCACAGGATTGTGGAAGAGGGATCGGATCCTGGGCTATGAAAAGCACTCTGGACTTTGCTTTCCGGGAATTGAAGCTCCACCGGGTGGAACTGGATGTTTTTTCTTTTAACCCAAGAGCCATAAGGGCTTATGAGAAGGCCGGATTCCGAAGAGAGGGGATTCTTCGGGACGCTGTAAAAGACGGGGATAAATACGGAGACGATATCCTTATGGCAATATTGGAGGAGGAATGGGAATGACAATAAAAGAGATCGCTCAGCTGGCCGGGGTATCCAGCGCGGCTGTATCCAGATATCTCAACGGCGGTTATGTCAGTGAAGAGAAAAAAGAACAGATCAAAAAGGTGATCGAGGAAACGGGCTACCAGCCTTCGGCCCAGGCCAGGATCCTGCGGACCAAGCGGGCCTGTCTGGTAGGCGTGGTGGTTCCTAAGATCAATTCAGAATCTATCAGCCGTGTAACGGCAGGGATCGAGCAGATCCTGTCCCGGAGAGGCTATCAGATGCTCCTTGCCAGCACAGATAATCAGCCGGAGAAAGAGATCACTTACCTGAAACTGTTTGAAAATTATCCCGTGGACGGGATCGTGCTGATCGCAACGGTGATCACAGGGGAGCATAAAAAATTTCTGAAAGAATCCAAAGTTCCGGTAGTTGTTGTGGGACAGTATACAAAGTATGCCAACTGCATCTATCATGACGACTATGGCGCGGGAAAGGCCATGGGAAAGATCGTGGCGGCAGCGGCAAAAGATAAGGGCAGGATCGCTTATATCGGAGTTACCCGGGAGGACAAGGCTGTAGGTACTTCCAGAGAAGAGGGATTCCGGGCCGGACTGAAGAGTCAGGGAATGGAACTGGAAGAAGAATATGTAAGAAAATCCCAGTTTACCATGGAATCCGGATATGAGGCTGCCTTAGATCTTCTGGAGAAAAAGAAGGACATTGCTGTTTTGTCCTGTGCTACAGATACCATCGCCGCAGGAGCTATAGAAGCCATCCTTGCCTGCAGCAGGAAAAAAATCCCCCGGGAAATCCAGGATTCCGGCACAAGGATGGAATATGCTTTAAAAGGCAGCAGTATCAAGGTTACCGGATTTGGAGACAATCAGTTCTTAAAAGCGGTTACCGGAGGGATCCCCACAGTGCATTTCGGTTATAAGACCAGCGGGATCCGGGGAGCAGAACTACTTTTGGACGTGATCGAGCGGGGAGAGAAGATCCCCATTGAGATGAAACTGGGATTTCAGATCATAAATGAACAGGGATAAGTGATAACGATATCATATTTTGAACAGGGCAGATATAGAGAGGGAATTCTTTTAAAACAGAAAAAATGCCTGAAAAGTGCATTTTGTACAAAAATAAATAAAGATTATCAGTAAAAATGCCATCTTTACAAATGGCATTTTTTTACGTATTATTTACATAAAGATATGAAATCGATTACATATTATCATGAAAAGAAAAGGACAAAGAGAAAGGAGAGTCATCATGGACTACGGAAAGACCGCAAAGGAAATTCTGGACAAAGTAGGCGGAAGCAAAAATATTGTTTCGGCTGCCCACTGTGCAACAAGGCTCCGTCTGGTTATTGCCGATAATAATAAGGCAGATAAGGGAGCTTTGGAAAATATCGAGGGAGTAAAGGGAGTTTTTGAAGCTTCCGGACAGCTTCAGATCATCCTGGGAACAGGAACTGTCAATAAAGTATTTGATCAGTTTATTGCCATTGCAGGCATTACCGCCAGCACAAAGGCAGAAGCAAAGGCTGCCGCTGCCAAACAGCAGAATGTATTTATGAGAGCTATCAAACTTTTGGGAGATATTTTTGTGCCCATCATACCGGCTATCGTGGCCAGCGGTTTCCTTATGGGGATCATGAATTCTCTGGATTTTATGATCAATAACGGCTTTATCAATATGGACACCAGCAGTTCTATTTATGTATTTGCCAGTCTGTTCAGCAATACAGCTTATACCTTCCTGCAGATCCTTATCGCTTTTTCGGCAGCGAAGGCCTTTGGAGCCAACCCATATCTGGGAGCGGTTATCGGTATGATCATGATCAACCCTTCTCTTCAGAATGCCTATACCGTGGCTACAGACGGCGTTCTCCAGACCCAGTCTGTGTTCTTCGGTCTCTATGACATTGATATGGTAGGATATCAGGGGCATGTGATCCCGGTAGTCATCGCCGTATGGCTGTTGTCTGTGATTGAGAAAAAGCTGCACAAAGTGGTGCCAGAGGTTCTGGATCTTTTTGTGACACCCTTAGTCAGCGTTTTCGTTACAGGATACCTTACACTGTCTATTATCGGCCCTATCTTTGTGTGGGCAGAAAACGCCATTTTAAATGCTATCCAGTGGATGCTCACACTGCCATTGGGTATCGGAAGTCTGATCATGGGAGCTTTGTACGCCCCTACAGTAGTAACTGGAATCCATCAGATGTATACGGCTATTGATATCGGACAGATCGCTCAGTACGGGGTTACCTACTGGCTGCCTCTGGCAAGTGCGGCTAATATCGCTCAGGGTGCTGCAGCTCTGGCAGTAGCTCTCAAATCGAAAGACAAAAAAGTAAAATCTCTGGCGCTTCCTTCTTCCTTAAGTGCTTTTATGGGTATCACAGAACCGGCTATCTTCGGTGTGAACCTGCGGTTCTTTAAACCTTTTATCGCTGGATGTATCGGCGGCGGATGCGGCGCTCTTTATGCTTCTATCGTACATCTGGGCGCCAAGGGAACAGGTGTTACCGGTATTTTCGGAATTCTTCTGTGTCTGGACGAGCCTGTTCAGTATTTTATCGAAATGGTCATTGCAGTAGGCGTTGCTTTTGTGATCTCTTTCCTGCTCTATAAAGACCAGAAACCTGCCCCGGCAGCAGAGAACGGCAGCCAGGGATCCGGTAATCAGACAGAAGAAAGAAAAGAAATCCCCGGGGAAACTTCAAACGAAGAAGCCGGAGAAGAAGTAAAAGAAGAGACCTTAGTCAGCCCGGTAAAGGGCAAAGTGGTTCCTCTTACAGAAGTCAGCGATGAGACCTTTGCATCAGAGATGCTGGGCACTACTGTTGCAGTAGAACCTTTGGAGGGAAAGATCACTGCGCCCTGCGACGGCCAGGTCAGCAATATTTTTGAAACCGGACATGCCGTGTGCCTTACCACAAAAGCAGGGGGAGAACTGCTGATCCACGTAGGAATCGATACAGTAAAACTGGAGGGAAAAGGCTTTACAAAGAAAGTTTCTGACGGGGATATGGTCCGCAAAGGAGACGTGCTGATAGAAGCGGATCTGGAGGTTATCAAGGCTGCCGGATACCCGGCTACTACCATGGTGATCCTGACCAATCCGGAAGACTTCTCTGCAGTGGAAAAAGCAGAACCGGGAGAGACAGACGGAGACAGCCCTGTAATGAAACTGGAAAAACAGGAATAGGAGAATTGGCTATGACTGCATTGACAGCAGATTTAAAAAGATTAACAAAGGCAGTGGAGAAACAGGCGGAGGGAAAAGATCCCTTCCGCCAGAAGATCCATCTCATGCCGCCTGTTGGATGGCTGAATGACCCTAATGGATTATGTCAGTTCCAGGGGATTTATCATGGATTTTTTCAGTATTCCCCTTTTAATCCGGAGGGGGGCGTGAAGATGTGGGGGCATTATACCAGCTCTAACATGATCGACTGGGAGTATCAGGGTGTGCCCTTATATCCGGATCAGCCCTTTGACTGCAGCGGCGTTTATTCCGGAGCAGCCTTTATCGAAGACGGAGAAATGTTTCTGTATTATACAGGAAACGTAAAGCTGGAAGACGGGGAATATGACTATATCAATACCGGACGCCAAGCCAATACGGTTCTGGTATCCACCAGAGACGGGATCCATTTTAGCAGAAAGAAAAAGCTGATGGACAACAGAGATTACCCATCAGATCTTACCCTTCATGTCCGGGACCCTAAGGTGTGGAAGAAAGAGGATACCTACTATATGATCCTGGGAGCCCGTACGAAAAAAGACGAAGGCCAGGTCCTTCTCTATCAGTCGGAAGACAGGATCCACTGGAGTCTTGCAAACCGCGTAAAGACGGAAAAAGCCTTTGGATATATGTGGGAATGTCCCGATTATTTTGAAATCGGAGATAAGAAGATCCTTTCCGCATCTGTCCAGGGCCTGGAGGGAGGCCAGTGGGAGGACCGGAATGTATACCAGTCCGGGTATTTCCTTCTGGAAGGAGAAATCTCCGGTGATTATCAGCTGGGAGAGTATGGATTGTGGGATTATGGATTTGATTACTACGCCCCTCAAAGCTTCCAGGCAGAAGATGGACGGATCATCCAGATTGGCTGGATGGGAATGCCGGACTGTAAAGAATACACTAACAGAACTATCGAAGATGGATGGCAGCACTGCTTTACCTTCCCCAGAGAGATCTATATAAAAGACGGGATTCCCTGCCAGAGACCTGTCCGGGAACTGGAAGAGAAGTGCCGGCTGCTGGAAAGAAAACAGGATATGTTAGATATGAAAGATCATCCGGTATATCAGGCGGAAATTTCCCATATTTGTGACAATCAGTTTCAGGCTGTCCTGGGAGACGAACTGGTTCTGGAATACCGGGAAGGCCGGTTTGAGATGCGGTTCAAAGACCAGGAAAAGACCAGTGTTTCCGCAGGAAGAGGAAGAAGATATGGGGAACTGGATACCCTGGAAAATGTGAAGATCCTTACAGATATTTCTTCCGTTGAGGTGTTCCTCAACGACGGACAGTACGTGTTCTCCACCCGCTATTATCCGGAAAAAGCAGATATCCGGATAAAAGCACACGGAGCAGAAATCCTGTTTAAAGAAATCGTAACTGAAAACTAAAAGAAAATAGAAGAAAGAGACTATTCCTTAAGATCCGGGATCTGTATAGGATAGTCTCTTTTTTGTCATAGGATCAATTTATCGTATTCGTTGGCGGTTTAGAAGCGGTTGTACGGTTCGAAACGAGATTTTACCAATTTAACCGTACATGAAAAAGCATTTGTACGGTTCCAAACCGAGTTTTGCCAATTTGAGCCGTACATTTAGAGGCGATTGTACGGTTCGAAATCCGGTTTCTTCGATTTGAACCGTATATTTAGAAAAATTTGTACGGTTCGAAAAAGGGTTTTGCCAATCTGAACCGTATATTTAGAGGAATTTGTACGGCTCAAAAATGAGTTTTAGGAATTCGAACCGTATATCAGCAATTAGTTGTACGGTTTAGAAGCGGCTTTTGCCAATCTGTGCCGTATTACTGGGTATTAGACTGGCAGAAACATAGTTTTCCAGCAGATATGAAAAAAAGAACCCTTAGAATTCCAAGGGTTCTTGTCAGAGCTGCCTAGCGGACTTGAACCGCCGACCTCCGCCTTACC